>JAGWXN010000594.1 GCA_018969885.1 Betaproteobacteria bacterium
CCCGGCTTGGCATGGGGCATTCCATCGCGTTTGGCGCCGCGCGCATTCTCGAGAAAGTGGGAAGCCGGCCGCTGGTGCTCGCGCTCGGTGATATGCCGCGTGTTCGCGTCGAAACGATTCATACCCTGATCGCCAGGCTCGGTGACGATCCGCTAGCAATCGTTACGCCCACGTTTAATGGCCAGCGTGGCCACCCGGTGGTGTTCGGTGCGGCGCATCTGGAGGCGCTCGCCCACCTGCAGGGCGATCGCGGCGCATTTTCGCTGCTGCAGGCGTATCCGCCGCAGTACGTTCCCGTCGACGACCCCGGTGTTCTGCAGGATATCGACACGCCCGATGACCTCGCAGCCGATGCGGCGCACGGCAGCATGGATCGAAGACGGGACACGCCCGACTCCCACGCCCAATGAATTTTTGTACTGGATTGGCCCGATGACCCGACGCACCCGAACCGCTGGCGCACCCGCGCATCAGTATCGGCTCATGCCGGTCGACCCGCATGCTCACCTGTTTGAGGTTGAACTCACGGTCGTAGAACCCGACCCGGAGGGCCAGCGGCTTGCCCTCGCAGCCTGGATTCCGGGCAGCTACATGATTCGGGAGTTCGCCCGTCACATCGTCTGGATCGAGG
Source organism: Betaproteobacteria bacterium (assembly GCA_018969885.1). The sequence goes on from JAGWXN010000594.1 coordinate 632, forward strand.
CCCGCGCGGGGGCGCGCACCGTCGCCCTCACCAAGATCGACAAACACAGCTGGCAGGCGCGTCGGTGCAGTGGTCCGCTCACTGTTCGCTACCGCGTATATGCCTGGGATTTGTCGGTGCGCGGCGCGCACCTTGACGCCACTCACGGGTTCTTTAACGGCACCAGTGTGTTTCTGTCGGTCACCGGACAAGAGGACCGGCGCTGCGAGGTCGAACTCCTGCCCCCGCCCGCCCCGATTGGTGACGGGTGGAAGGTCGCGACCACGCTCCCACGCGCAGGCGCGCCGGCGTACGGGTTTGGCCGTTTCGCGGCGGCCGACTACGATGAGCTAATCGATCATCCGGTTGAAATGGGCCGATTCACGCTCGCGAGCTTCAAGGCGGCGGGTGCCCGCCACGATATTGCGATCACCGGTCGACACGACACCGATACCGCCCGCCTCACCAGCGATCTCTCGCGGGTGTGCGCACTCCAGGCAAAGCTCTTTGAGCCGCGCGGCGGCAAAGCACCGTTTGATCGCTATCTGTTTCAGCTGATGGCGGTGGGCGACGGCTATGGCGGTCTTGAGCACCGGGCAAGCACAGCGCTGATTGCCAAGCGAACCGATCTTCCCTGGACGGGAATGAGCGGCGTCCCCGAGGGCTACCGGCGCCTGCTCGGGCTATGCAGCCATGAGTATTTCCATGCCTGGCATATCAAGCGAATCAAACCTGCCGGGTTTGTGCATCACGACCTGCGGTCGGAAAGTTACACACGGCTCCTCTGGCTGTTCGAAGGCTTTACTTCTTACTACGACGATCTGATGCTCCGCCGCGCAGCCGTTCTGCCCCCAGGCGACTACCTCGAGGCGCTGGCTGGCACGATCGCAACGGTCATGCGGTCGCCGGGGCGACGGGTGCAAAGCGTGGCC
>JAGWXN010000595.1 GCA_018969885.1 Betaproteobacteria bacterium
TGATTTTTGATGAAGCCACCAGCGCGCTCGACCCGGAGAGCGAAGCCATCGTGATGCGCAATCTCTCCAAAATTGCGGCTAATCGCACGGTCATTCTCATCAGCCACCGGCTGTCCACACTGGTGCGCGCCGATCGCATTGCCTTCCTTGAGCACGGCAAGCTTCTGGAATGCGCGCCGCATCCGCAGTTGCTGGAAACCTGTGAGTCCTACCGTAGCCTTTGGAGGCAGCAGATGGAGCAGACGGGATGAGCTGGTTTCGCAGAGCACCGAAGGTTGACGAGACAGCACTAGACTTCGTGTCTGCGGCTGATCGGATCGAACGAAAACCTATCGCCCGCGGTCTACCCGTCACGCTTTATCTGTTGCTTGCCGGTATGGCAACCGGCCTGGCGTGGGCCGGGCTCTCCAGGGTAGATGAGGTGGTGACGGCTCGCGGCCGGCTGATCTCAACCGATACGCATCTGGTTTTGCAGCCGAGCGAAAGTGCGCAAATTGAATCGATCAATGCGTCGGTCGGGCAGTTTGTGCGCAAAGGTGAGGTACTGGTGGTGTTCGATGCCACCAATGTTGGCGCCGATCTGGGCCAGGTGCGTGACCGCCTGAAAAGTCTTGACGCCCAGGTGCGGCGGCTTGAGGCAGAGCGCGATGGCCGGGCCTTTCGGCCGCAGTCGGGCGATGAGGATGCTGCGCAGCGGCAGATCGAGCAGCAGAAGGCGGCCAACCACAAGGCGCGCCTTGACCGCTTGACAGAGAGCATCGCCCGGGCGCGCAAGGGTCTGGACTTCAACGCATCAGAGATCAGGGCGCTTGAGGAGCGACTGGCTGCGCTCCGCGAAATTGAGTCGATGAACGAAGATCTGGTGGCCAAGCAGTTTCAGAGCCGCCGAAGCTTGCTTGATACCCGTGAACGCAGGCTGGAAGCGGAGCGCACGCTTGCGAGTGCGCAAAGCCGCACCAACGAGCTTCGTCAGGAACTTGCCGCCCTGGAGGCCGACCGTGCGGCGTATGTTGCAGAGCACAGTCAGCGCCTGCTCGAGGAACTGGTGACCGCGCGCCGCGAGCGCGACGCGCTTGCCCAGCAGGTCATCAAGGCTGATCGTCGAAGCACACTCAACGTATTGTCGGCGCCAGTAGACGGCACGGTGCTCGAGGTGGCGAAGGTGGCCAAGGGGTCGGTGGTGCGCGAGGCCCAGGCGCTAGTGACGATCGTGCCGCAGGACGCCTCGGTGGAGGCCGAGGTGCGCGTTGAAAACGCCGATGTAGCCGGGGTGAAAGAGGGCGACCCGGTCAGAGTGAAGATTGACGCGTTTCCGTTCCAGCGCCACGGGGTGCTTGAGGGCAGGGTGAGAAAACTCAGCCCCGACACCCCCGGTGAGCAGCCGCCAACAGGCCCCACCCAGCCGCCTGGCCAGTACCTCGCCCGAGTGGAGATCGACGCGTCGTTGCTGCGGGCACGCGACCGCGCCGGAAAGCTGCTGCCGGGAATGACTCTCACCGCTGAGATTCTGACCGGCCAGCGAACGGTGCTGTCCTATCTC
>JAGWXN010000596.1 GCA_018969885.1 Betaproteobacteria bacterium
TTGCTGTCGGCTGAGCTCGCGAATGTGATGAACGCGTCGTAACGGCTGGCATTTCGAGGTGCAATGGCGGTTTCAGACTGACGCTTTTCAACCATAAAACTACCAGGCGTTGCTACAACTGCGCGATACTGCATCGACATGCTTTCGCCTGGAAGGTTGTCGATAGTCAAGACTAAGCGTCGAACAATGTCCGAAGGCAGGATGAGCCGCATCAACTGATCCTGGCCGGGAAGCCCGCTCAGCGCTCCGAGAATTGCCTTATCGGAGGTACCGGGATCGAGACTGGCCGTAGCGGGATCGATCGGGGCCTCGGCACCCAGCACGCGATCTATGGGATAGCGGGCGGTGCCCGGTGCACCCACTGCGGCTGGCGCGGTGCCCAAGCCGGGCGTAGCGGAGGTCGCCGCAGGTAACCCAGAGTGCGCTGCCGAGGCAGCGCCTCCTTCTGCCCCGGCTGCGCCGGGAGGTTTTAGCCCAACCGGCGGTGCGCTGCTCACCTGGCCGGCGGCCGAGCGCCGCGCATCGGGTTTCATCAGCATCCAGGCGGCGGCGATCAGGGCCGCCGCCACCAGTAGCAATAGAACCCACAACCACCAGCGTTTTGAGGCGGGTGAGGCTGCGGAGGAAGCGTGGCCGGGGAGGGGCGCGGGCGCGCTCATATCGGACTCCTGCGGATCGAATGAAGTGTCAGCGTACCACCGCCAGTCCCGCTTCGGCATCATCGTTGCATCCTGTTACTTGCCGAGTCCTGAGGGCTTGCTAACATCGTGCCTGATCAGGTCATGCGTTCGTGTGGCCGTTGGCCGAGGGGAAACACCATGAAGCTGCAAGGGGTGCATCACGTCGCTTATCGCTGCCTCGATGCGCGCGAGACGGTGCTTTGGTATCACGAACACCTGGGAATGGACTTCGTGTTGGCGATTGCCGAAAACCAGGTGCCGTCCACCAAGGCTCCTGACCCCTATATGCATGTCTTCATGGATGCGGGCGGCGGCAATGTGCTCGCCTTCTTCGAGGTACCGAATTCGCCAGCGATGCAGTTTGACCCCAACACGCCGCGATGGGTGCAACATATTGCTTTCAAGGTTGATGATGAGGCGGCTTTGCTTGCGCGGCGCGATAAGCTGGTCGCAGCGGGGATAGACGTGATCGGACCTGTCGATCACACCCTCTTCAAATCGATTTACTTCTTTGACCCGAACGGCCATCGGCTCGAGCTTGCCGTCGATACGACGACGGCAGCGATGCAAAGCCGATTGGATGAAGTGAAATGGGCCATGCTCGATGAGTGGGCGAAAACGCGGCGCGCGCCTCAGCATGCTGCATGGCTTCATGAAACCGAATTTGATTCGGCCGCCGAGGGCCACTGATGCGGAGAGTGTTTTGAAGACCTTTGCCGCCCCGAGGTTTGAGTGGCGCGCCGCGCCCGAGCAGTACGGTGACGCCGCTATTGTTCATAAAGTAGCCGTGATCGGAGCGGGCCCGGTAGGGCTCACCGCGGCGCTCGACTTGGCTCAGCGCGGGGTACGAGTGGTTG
>JAGWXN010000597.1 GCA_018969885.1 Betaproteobacteria bacterium
GGCGGTACCCGTGGCGGGTCAGGCGCGCGCCGAGCCGCGTGCGCGGCCCTGCCACTGGCCCTGTGCTTGAGCGGTGGCGAGGTAGGCCTCCATCAGACGGTTGGGATCGCGCATGAGCTCGTCTTTCCAGGTGCCCAGCCTGACCCGACCTTCCACCAGGTTACGGAGCACGCCCACATGCTCGGTCATTCCCAGGCTGTTACAGCCCACCATGACGTCATCCTTGAATTCAAGACGCAGATGGCGAAAGCGCGCTTCATCGGTAATCTCAACATGATCACCGCCCGGCACGCCCTGCCATTGACCGAAGGAGGTGGAGACGAGACCCAGCGTGTCAAGAACATTGATCTGCGTGACGCCACGGGACGCGATCCGCTTTCCCGCCATGTTGAGCGCCGCCACATAAGCCTGATCGACCGCGTTGGGCTGGATCGCCGACACAATGGTGGTGTCACTTGCGACGTCGAACGCCTCGGCGCAGTCACCCGCCGCATACACGCCCTCAACCGAGGTCTGCTGATGCTCGTCGGTCAGTACACCCTGAAGACAACGGATGGGCGTATTCGACAGGAATCCGATGTTGGGCCGTACACCGGTGGCCTGAATCACCAGATCAAATTCTTCCGACGTGCCGCCCGAGAACCGCGCGCGCAGCGGCGAGGCGGGCTCGAGCGCCTCGACCCGCGTACCGGTCAGCACACGCACGCCCTTTTGTTCACACCAGTTCTTGATCAGGCCGCCCGCCACCGGACCCATCATGCGCGGCACCATGCGATCACCCATTTCCACCACGGTGAGCTTCACGCCACGCTGGGCGAGCGCCTCGAGAATGATGCAGCCGATGAAGCCCGCGCCCATCTGCAGTACGCGCGCGCCGGGCTTGGCGAGCTGCAGGATGTTGCGCGCATCATGCATGGTCCAGCAGGTTTGAACGAACGGTGAATCGAGCCCGGAAATAGGGGGCTTCACCGGCACCGAACCGGTTGCGATCAGGCAGCGGTCGTAGTCAAACTGCTGGCCGTCAGAGAGCGACACGCGGCGCGCTGCGGTATCAATGGCGGTCACGCGGCCCTGCGCCTGAGTGATGCAGAGCTGGTCGAAGTGATCAGCGCTCTTTCGCAGATAGGTGCCTGACTCGTCGATGTTCCCCACCAGCAGGTAGGGGATGGCCATGCGTGAGTAGGGCGGCACCGGCTCGTCACCGATCAGCACGATGGTATCGCTTGGGCGATGCTTGCGAAGGGTTTCCGCGGCCACGACGCCGGCCGGGCCATTTCCGATGATCACGTGTTTCATCGCGGTGCTCCGTCAATCAAAGGGCTGGAATCACAGGGCTGGAATGAATCGGGCGACCCGCAGGTCGCCCGATGGGCTGCATGGTGAGCGCGAGCCCGAAGCCGCCGGGCCTCGCCCCCACGAACCCGCCTACAGGCCGAGCCGCGAACGCGTCTCGGCAGTGAGCCGGCCTTCGGTATCCCAGCCACGAACCTTGTAGTACTCGGGCAGCATCTTGTCGATGCCGCTTACCAGTCCCTT
>JAGWXN010000119.1 GCA_018969885.1 Betaproteobacteria bacterium
AAGTAGTAGCCGATGCTGTTCTGGTTGCCGCGCGCATACTCGCCTTCCGCGCTTTCCTCGCACGACATATGCGAAAGGTGGCCGTTGCTGGCGAGGATGTAGGCGGCGCCGAGAGGCCCCTTGTTCTGGAAGCTGTCGAAGCGAAGCCCGTCGCTCTCGTCGGTCACCAGCCCCCACGCAATCCGCATGCCGGGGTAGATCGAGAAATAACCGCCGACGAGGCTCGTCGCGTAGCTGGCGTTCCAGGGCAGGTCGATGGTCCACTCCGCCGCGCTGGTCGACTGCGAGCCCATCGAGACAACGCCGTAGTGCCCACGGTAGCGAAGATCGAACTCGGCTTCGGCATTCGCGGTAGGGATCAGCGTAGGCGACACGTTCAGTATCACGCGGTCGCCTGGCAACAGGAACCCGGACGGCCGATCCGCATTGAACCGAATGCCCGTGTAAACGCCGATATATTGCCACGGCACGCCGTCATAGGTTGTGGTGCCGCTCGTGTGCGTCGGCGGGATGGTGCCCATCGAGCCCTCGGCGCGGGCCTTATACTGATGGTAGGTCGTGCCGCTGACGAGGTAGATGATCTCGTCGTTCTTCTTGATGAACTTGCCCGACTTCCATTTCTGGAACTTCAGGAACGTCGCGGCGCCGATGGTCAGCTTCGTATTGCCGCCATCATTCGCGGCGCCCGTGATGATCCAGTCGAAGCCGGCGATGCCGCGGACATTCTTGATGCCGCAGGTAATCGAGTGGATGCGCCCGAACCGGCACGCGCCGCCCGAGTTGTTCAGCGTGATTGCGGCACCTACGGTCGTCATGTTGCCGCCCGCATCGAGGATGCAGCCGTTGATGATTTGCCGCGCGCCGCGACTCATGTTGATGGGGAACTGGAAACCCAGGATGCACGCATTCTCGACTTGGCATCCGTCGCCGCGCATCTCGATGCAGGTGCCGGCATAGCCCTGCAACTGATGCGTCAGGGCCGCCCGCATCGCCGTGTTGTCGAGGTCGGGATTGGTGCCCGCGGCCACCTTTTCCCACGCCGTAGAGAGCGCCAGGAAGTCCCGCACGATGATCGCGCCGGCCGCGCCGTCGCAATACAGCTTGCCGCTCGGACCGAATTCCCACCGCGGCAGTTGCCGGTAGGCGGGCGAGCCGTTCAGGTCGTCGCGCGTGTCGCCGCCGACGCCGTTCGAGATGATGAAGTTCTCAGGCACGTTGACGACACCGAGGATCTGAACCGCCCGGCCGCGCGTCACATAGCCCGAGTAACCTTCGGCCGCCGCCTGATCGAGCCTCGTTTGCAGGAGCGCGGTCTGATCGCCCGATACAGTCTGCGTCGCAGGCACGCCAATGTCGTAATCGACAAACAACTCGCCGCCACGGCTCGCCGCAATGCTGGCAAATCGCGCCTCAAGATCGTCTGCCTTGAGGATCGTGCCGCGCTGGAACGTCAAAGGGTCACCCAACCCTATCGAATGTTGTGCCGTTGTAGCGCAACCGCGCATAGCCGTAATTCGTGTTGATCACGACGCTAGCCGAGCCATCCGTGTTCACACCGCTGATGGTGATGTTGTTTGTCCCGGCGCCGCCCGACGTGTCCTTGATGAGGAACTCATGCCCAGGCTCCAAGCGAGTGGTGCTGAGAGTGATCGTCCGGGCAGAGGCGGTGCTGGTCACGCGAATGATGCTGTCTGCAGGGGTGGTGGTGTAATCGGTCGCAGTGCTGGTGATCGTCCCGCCAGGCTCGCCGCCAAAGGCCACGTTGTTGTGGATGCGGTGGCGCGTCGTGTTGAAGACGTTCCCCACGACCTTCGACCGGCCTACCGTGCCGTCGCACCGCACCAGCTCAGTCGAATAGGTGCGGCCTGTCGGCTGCCCGAACCAGTTCCCGCTGATGACCGTATCGGTCATGTTGCCGGTCACATAGATCGCCGGACGTACGGCATTTCCTGGATCGCCGGCAAAATCGTAAAACACGTTTCCGACGACCGCGCCTTGGTCGAAGTTGGCCGATGCGTTGGCGGCGATTGCACGCAAAACGCAGTTCTGGAACACGTTCCCCGTGATCGAGAAGCGCCCGACAGAGCCGGTAAACTCCAGTAGATAGTTCGGGCGATCAGTGTCTGTCGCTATGCTGTCGATGTAGCCAGAGAAGGTGTTGCCGGTGATCGTGAAATCATTCCCGCCCGGCACGCGCATGCCGCTTCCGCTGGCCTTCAGCGCAGACACTTTGTTGCCGACAATGCTGGCGAGGCGTCCGAGGTTGCCGTCCCAGAACCGCAGCACGCTGCCGCCGTCGCAGTGATTCCCGATCACGTCCAGATTGACCAACTGCGACGCCTGCGACCCCAGGTTGGCGATGCACGCTTGGTCAATCGAGTGGAAGCGGTTGCCCTTGATGGTGATCGCGCGATAGGCGCTGTCCGTCTGCTGACCGAAACTGCTGTCGCTGTCGATGCTCGCTGGGAAGTCCAGATAAATCGGGTAGTTCATGGTCTCAAAAGCGCAGCCCTGCACATCGAGGCCGCGGCCGACGATATGAATGCCACGCAGACCGTTCCGAAACCGGCAGCCACGAAAGTATGCGTCGATATCCTCGAATGTGTCGCTGCGGTAGAGCTTGAGCGTCGTCGCCCCGTCTGCCGCATCGCCGTCGAAGAAGATGCCCTCGGCGCTGAACCCCTGCCCCAGCACGTCGATGCAAGTGCCGCTTACCTTGGTCAACTTGAGCCGCGTATGCTGTGTGCGAACCCCGCTTTCTACCGACAGCGGCGCGTTGAACGCCCCGGCGCCGATCCACTTGCGAGCCACGCGCGTGTTGCCGCCTGTGGCGCGGCTGTCATCTACATAGAGCGTGTCGCTAACCAAATAGTCGCCTGGCGGAAATTCAAGGGGAACGTCGCCCGCGCCGTCAATCGCCCTTTGGATGGCGGCGGTATCATCTACCACGCCATTGCCAACAGCCCCGTATGCGGCGACGGTTACCCGCCGCGCCGGCCAGCGAGAGAGAACGCCGCGCAACATTACAAGCCTGTTCCCGGCGTGAAATAGACCGTCGCCGTGCTTGTGTCCGTCCGAACCGCGGCAATGTCCGCAAGCCCTTTGGTCACAACGACCGTCGCGCCGGGTAGGACCGGATAATCCGCGGTCGTCGCCGTAAGCGTGCCGCTCGGTAGCCGAGTGACCACACCCCACGCCACAAACACGGTATCCGGCCCGAGATTGGCAATCTGAAGCTGCCGGCTATCGCGCCACACCGTCGAGCCCCCGCCAGCCGTCGCGCTCGTCGTCGTGGCAGACACCGCAACAGTAGGCGCCTTGGGCTCGAAAGCGTGCATCATCAGCAGCCGGGCTTTCGCCCGCCCTTCTTGCCGCCCTTGGCCATGTCCGCTCTCCTGATATGCAAAAACCCCGGCAGCGGAATGCTACCGGGGCTTGCGGGGGTGCGCCGGGCGCAAAGCGCCAGACTATCGAGACGGTGCCATAACCACTGGCATCCGGTCAAGCGGTTTTGTGTTGACAGTCCGGTGAAGGTGTTGCAGCTGCCGCGATGGCCCGCGCCTCGGCTATCGTCCGGGCCTCCGTGGCGATGCGCCGTAGCGCCTCGCGCATGGCCGCGACCTCCGCCGCGCGCTTGGCCCTGGCGCGGGCTTGGCGCTCGGCTAGGGTTAGGGGGCGGAAGGTGTCAGGCGTCATCGCCATCTTCTTCCGACGTGGTGCAGGCTACGGGGCCGATCTGGCCCCAGGCGATGTTGCCGCCGCGCGCATCGACCTCGGCCAACAGTGCGGCGGTCGCCGGGATCGCCGCGAACTGGTCCTCCGACCAATAGGGCGGGCAATAGGTGTCGTCGGTGTCCACATCGCGCTCGTGCGGCACATTGGCCATGCGCATGTTGGCAGCCAGGTCGGCCCACGCAGCGGCCTCGGTCGTGCCAATGCCCCAAATGACATCCTGGCCGGTGATGATGAAGCCGGCGGACGGGATGGTGTTAGTCATCGTCTGATCTCCTCTGATGACCAAACCCTACCACCGCGTTACGTCACGCGCAAGCGAAAAGTGACGTCACCCGTAAAACTCCCCCACCCGCTCCAGCCCCTTCCGCAGCCGCCGCCCGGCCGTCTCGGGGTCTATGCGCAAATCCTCGGCAGTCTGCGCCAAACTGCACCAATGCAGCACGACGTATTGCACCACGTCCCACAGCGGCCGGGGCATCACGACGCTTGCCATGCACGCCATGACCCGCAGGGCGTCTAGCTGGGCGTCCAGATAACCAGCCGGCCCGACATAGCTGCGATCCACCCGCACCGCCTCGCCCCCGTTCTCCCGGTAGCCCGTGGCAAGGTCGTTGTCGGCGCGAAGCCTCTCGGCGGCGGCCCATTCGCGGTCGGTCAGGGACATGGCCCGGAGCGGATCGGACACCCGCGCGCGGCGGATCGTGCGGTTCGGCGCGTCCGGGTCGGCGGCGTCCTCGAGGATGATTGCGGGGCGGAGGGCGCTCATAACAAAATCTCCAATGCGTGCATTTTGCTGTTGACGTGCGAGCAGATTGCACGCATACTCGGGGCATCAGAGGAGATCAGACGATGACCCAGACCCCCGCCATCATTGTCACCGGTTACAGCAAGGGCGGCTGCTGCATGCATTGCGGCCGTGAACTGCTTCACTGCGTGCAGACCGATGCCGGTGTGTTCGGCGCCCGCTGCTTTGCCGCAAAGGTGACTGCGCCGCGCAGCTATCGGGGCAAGTCCTACCGTCTCTCGACCGACGCGGTGCTGGACCTCGCCAAGCGCGCGCACAACCCGGCCCACTACGGGATCAGCGCCGAAGCCCTTACCTTTCAGGCGGCTTAGGCCGCCCATGAGGTATCTCCCCGAAACCGCCACGCCCGCGCAGAAAGAGCGGGCGCGCGCGTCTGACCTTTGGCGGCTTGGCGATATGCGGCTCGTCTGGGTCAACGAAGGCGATTTGCCCATTGAGGGCTGGCCCCCGCCTAATACCATGACCCACTCCGACTTCCGCGCCCTCTGCGCCGCCTGCGGATGGTCCCCGCAAGCGGTTGCCGTCATGTGCGGGCGCAAGCGCAATTCTGGCACCGATTGGGCGACCGGCCGCATCCGTGTGCCGCCCGAAGTCGCCGCGTGGCTCCAGCGTGTTGCCGCCGCGCTGGCCAAGCTGCCGCCGCCCGCGCTCACGTAGCGCCCCCGTCCCGATGGCTGTGCGGCCCGCCGGCGGCCTCGTGCGCCTCGCCGCTACCCTCCATGCCCGCAGCCCCGAAACCGGCCTGAGACGCCCGCGCGCACGCGTTTTCGGGGGGTGTGGCGTAGAGCAGCGCATCTATTTCCGCGTGGCTTGCGCCGGCCCGTAGTCCGTTGACCCGCACAATGCTGCGCAGCCGCCCAATTTCTGCCACCTGCACACAAGCGCCGGGGCATGGGCAGCCGATCGGCTCGGGCGTGTCGGCGCTGTAGGTCCGGCCGCCGAGTGTCAGCCGCAACGCCTCGATTTCGCGTCGCATTCGATTAGCCTCGTCGGCGCTTTCGGCAAAGCCGCGCGCGTATCCGGCGCGCCATGCCGCGGCCTCGCCTGTGGTCAACTCGTTGCGTGGTTCCTTGCGCATCGTGAAAGCCACCTCCACGGGTATGTCCGGCGCGATGGGGTCGCGCAGGTTCATCGGGACGGGAAACGGGACGTGCGGCGGCCAAGTCACCCCCGATACTCCGTCCCCGGCACGTCGTCGCGCTCTACCACCGCCAGGACCGCGCGCATGTCCTCCATGGCGACGGCGAGTAACTGCTCGGCCTCCGCGCTGCGGCAGACCTGGCGGGCCGTGCTGACGCGCGTCAGGGCCAGCAGCAGGCGTTCGGCTGTGGTGGTCATGCCTGCTTCGCCTTTTGCTGCATTGCGCGTGCGGCCCGCACGAGTGGGTTGCTGTCGCGCACTCGCGCCAAGGGCTCGCCGCTGAGGTAAGCGGGCTTGACCGGCGGCAAGTCTGCGTCGCTGGCGGCGCCGCGTAGCACGGCGCTGGTTTCAGCGGCTGTGGCCTTGGCGTGTGCGATCTGCTCAGGCGTCCGCGGCGGCGGCTCTTGGACCGTCAGCATCGGCCGGGCGCGATACTCCCGAACCTCTCGCTCATGGCGCAGGGCATCGGCGAAGAAATCCGCGACCTCGGCGGCTGTTGGCCAGTGCTTGCACTTGGCGACCATTTCGCGTTGCGTCGCGGTTGTCAGCATGGACCGGCGCACGGCAGGAAGCGCGAAGGCGATGGCCGCGATGCGCTTGCGGAAATCCTCGACGCTGGGCGGGTTGTGAACGGCTGCGAGGATGGGGCGCAGGAACGCGGCCCAATCCTCTGCGGTAGGCGTGCCATCGGTCGGCACGGGTCGCGTGGTGACGTTCATCCGGTCCTCCGGAAAATGGGGTCGGTATCGATCCAGTCGAGCTTGCCGGCAGGCTGTCGGTTCTGCGGTGCGCGCTTGGCGTCGTTGCGGCACCAGTTCCGCCATGTGGCCGACCAGTCCAGCTTCACGCCTCCGGCTCCGGGTCGGGCGTGCCAGTAGTCGCGGAAGCTGTCGGCTGTGATCACAGGGTCAACCGACAAGGAGCGGGCGAAATCCTGGTCGGCAGAGGATGGCCACCAGTCAGTCGGAAGGCGCGACCCGCGCCTGACAGAATTATCTCTGGTGGTTCTTGATGGTTCTTTACGGTTCGGGGGCAGCTCCTGCACCCTTTCCGGCACGACGTGCACCCTTTCCGGCATCTCCTGCACCCTTTCGGGTTCCGCGGTGCGAAGAAAGGGTGCAGCATCCGCACCCTTTTCGTCGGTAAAGGGTGCATCTGGTGCAGGCTTTAGGGAGGAACCATTGATGCACAGCACGTAACGGGAAGTATGTCCGCGCCCGTCGCCGCGACCCAATGTGATGACAGCAGCGGCCTCAAGAGAGCGTAGCGCGGACCTGACGGCGCGCTCGCTTAAACCCGTTTTGTTGACCAGCGATGCAACCGCCGGCCAGCATAAGCCCGTCTCGTCGGCATGGTCTGCAAGCGCGACCAGCACCAGTTTGGCAGTAGGCGCGCACTGCACCGTCCATGCCCATGCGGTCGCGCGGATGCTCATGCGGCGAACAGGTCGGCCGCGCTCGCTTCAGCCATCGTGAGGTTCTTTACCGCCTGGCGGAAATAGCTCTCCTTCAACTCCACGCCGACGAAGCGTCGCCGCTGGCGAAGGGCCTGATCCCCTTCGCTGCCAATGCCCATGAACGGGCTCAGCACCACGTCGCCGGGGTTGCTCCACATGACCAGCGCACGGAAGATCACGTCCAGTTGGAGCGGGCACAGGTGACGCTCATCCTGCGCCTCGCGGGCCGCCTGGACGTTCAGAACCTTCGTCTGATCGACCGTCATCCAAACGGGCGATGCCCATTCCTGCCACTGCTCCAGCGGGAACGACTGGGGCGTGTGCTTGATCGGCTCCGCGTTGTCGCCGGGCTTCACGAAGGTCAGCAGGTAGTCGGGCATGCCGCCGCGCGACTTGGCGCTATCGGCCTGCAACTGCTTGTAGAGAAGCCCGACATGCTTGGTCCGGGTCATCTCGACTACGGGGCACTTCCAGATGGTCCGCCGGCTGTGCAGCACCCATCCGGCATCCTCGTGCAGCTTGATGATCTGCCCGGAGAAGTCCTTGATACCGACATGCCCATCCCGCCACTTGGTGAGCGGCAGGTCGGAGCAGTGGACGGCGGTCAGGCGGCCCGGTTTGGTCAGCCGGAACAACTCCCGCACGAGGTAACCATAGTGCTCCCCGAATTCCTCATCGGTCGCGCAGTTACCCATATCGGCGGCGCTCTCCGAATAGACAAAGAGGTTACCGAATGGCGGCGAATAGACGCTGAAACCGATGCTATCGGACGGAAGCTGCGAGCAGACGGACACACAGTCGCCATGGTAGGCGACGAAGCCCTCGCCGTGCGCTTCGTTCAGGCACTCAACCATTGGCGATGCTCCCAGCCGGAATGACTTCAATCACACGATCCATGCCGACAACATCGGCGATGGCGTATTCTCTCGACACCACGAGCGGGCCGCATGCGACGAAGAACAGGCCGTGCTTCTCACAAAGCGCCAGCAAATCGGCCGCAAACGCCAAGACCTCGCTTTCATCAGGCGCGTCCCCCCGCACCACGCGCGGGTAGATCGTCAGGAAAGCCATGCGGGCATCCTCCCGGAGTGCGTCGGCTGATAGGCGACGCGGGTTGCGTGGGTGCGGCCCATGGCCCGGCGCATCGCCGTCGCCATTGCGGCCTTCATGCTCTGGTGATCTGCGGCCTTGCGCTCGATGACGCGGCCGATCTGATCTTCGCCTTCCGCGACGACGAGATGCACATGCACGTCGCGCTTCTGACCGAACCGCCAGGATCGGCGGATCGCCTGATACCAACTCTCGTAGGAGAAGGAGCGGCCGACAAACGCCATGCGCGCGGCGTGTTGCCAGTTCAGGCCGTAGCCGCAGATGCTCGGCTTGGTGATGATGACCCGCGCCTGACCGTCCGCAAACGCAGCGAGGGCTTCCTCCTTCTGGTCTGTGGACTGAGAGCCCCGAACCTCGACCGCATCCGGGATGCGCGCAGCCAGCGCATCGGCCTCGTAGTCGGTATCGCACCACACCACCCAGGCTTCGCCGGGCTCGGCGTGAACGATGGCTGCGACAGCATCGGCGCGCGCCTCGGTAGTCTGGCGCTTCACGTCATGCACGCCGGTCGCGCTGGTATCGAAGGCAAACAACGACCCCGCCGCCGGCCGCACGTCGCCGTAGGTCTGGTGACGATGCGTGTGCAGCGCCGGCAGGACGTGGCGCGACCCATCAAAACCTAGATCCGCTGGAGTCGCCGCCATGCGGGACCATGACGCCATCCAATCCCAAAACTGCGCCTCGGCATGGCGCTTGAGCCGCCACTGTTGGCTGGCCGTGCTGGTGTCGTTGATGAAGAAACGCGACAGCATCTCCACCCCGGACATGATCGACAGGAACTCGGCGTGCTGGCCTAACTCCATGTGATCGTTCGGCGCCGGGGTCGCCGTCGCGGCCAAACGAAACCGCGTCCGGGAGAATGCTTCGATCAGCGCGCGCGACGTGCGCCCGCCAAAGCTCTTGAGAATGCTGCTCTCGTCCAGCACGACCGCGCCGAACCCGGCCAGGTCCAGCTTGTCGAGCCGGTCATAGTTGCAGATGGAGATGCCAGCCCGGACTTCGGACTGATCCCGCACAACCCGCGCGTTGTAGCGGCATGCTTCCGCCTCGCGCTCGATCTGCCGCGCCACAGCAAGCGGCGTCAGAATCAGCGCGCGGCCATTCGTGGCGTCGGCGGCTTGCAGCGCAAACTCAAGTTCGCACCGCGTCTTGCCCAAGCCGGTATCAAGGAACAGCCCCGACCGTCCCTGCCGCAACGCGAACTCAACGCACGCGGCCTGATAGTCGAATAGGTGCGCCGGCATCGGGAACGGCTCCATGCCGGTCGCCTGTGCGCGCGGGGCCTTGGAAGCGAGAAAATCGACGTAGCTCATGCCTTGCCCTGCGCCTCCGTCAGCAGCATCGCGCGCAACCGTTCCCCGCCTTCCTGCGTGGCGCTAGACGCCAGCCAGCACGTCTCAAGGCCCGGCAACTCGTCCTGGCACCATGACGTG
>JAGWXN010000120.1 GCA_018969885.1 Betaproteobacteria bacterium
AAGGGGGTGTCGATGTCGGCCTGGTACGGTGTCATGGCGCCTGCCGGCACACCGCGCGAAATCGTGGATCGGCTCAATACCGAGATCAATGCGGTGCTGAAGGATCCGGCGGTCGTCAAACGCCTGAACGACCTGGGCGCCGACATCGGCGGTGGCACCGCGCAGGACTTCGGCCGCTTCGTCGAGGCGGAAATCAAGCGTTATGCAGAGGTGGTGAAGGCCGCAGGCGCCAAGCTCGACTGAACCGGGAGCTCCACGCGAGCGTCCCCGCCCAAGTCTTCAAGCCTGACTTACGCGGGCACGAAACGCGGCAGCGTGAGCTCGGGCGATACGTCGTCAAACACCACGCGAAGCGGCATCCCGGCGCGAACACCGTCGGGAATGCCACCCGCGAAATTACTGATCAGAATCGGCCCTTCCTCAAGCTGCACGAGGCAGGCGTCGTAGGGCACGTCATCGCGAAAACTCACCCAGTAGGCGCGGTGAAACAGCACCCACGAAAGCAGCGTCGCACGCCCGCTCACGTCCTCCCACGACTGCCGATCGGACAGGCACGCCGGGCACACCGGACCGGGCGGAAAGTGGCGGTCGCCGCAGGCATCACAGCGCTGCACTGCCAGGCGATGTTCACGCGCGCGCTGCCAGAACGGGCGGGCATCGGGATCGCCGGATGGAAGCGGCTTGTCATAGTGTCCAAGCATGTCGGTTCTCCTCAGCCGCGGGTATAGATGATGGAGCGCGTGCAAGGGGCGGTTGCCACGTACTGCACGATCTCGCAGTCGGGCACCTGGCGCTCACCGCACTCGCCACGCAGCTGCCGCACCGCCTCGACGTTGAGCGCCCAGCCCTGCATATAGGAGTTGGACAGGTGCCCGCCGTCGGTGTTGGTGGGCAGCCTGTTGCCGAGCTGAAGCGTCCCGCCTTCCACGAACATGCCCGCCTCGCCTCGCTGGCAGAAACCCAGGCCCTCGAGGCTGAACAGCACCGTGGGGCTGAAGTTGTCATAGCACATGAGCGCATCGATATCAGACGGGCCAACGCCTGCCATGGCGTACGCCTGCTCGCCCGCATCCCGCGTTTCGGCATACCAGAAGTCGGGATCGAAATTGGGGATGGCACTGCGGCGGAATGCGTCGCGGGCGCCAAACCCGGAAATCAGCACTGGCGGCTTTTTGAGATCGCGCGCGCGATCCGCGGTGGTGAGGATGAGGCAGACCGCGCCGTCATTGATCAGACAGTAATCAAACAGCCGGAGCGGCTCGACGATCGGGCGCGAGGCCTCGTGATCATCGATCGACATGGGCGTCTTCATGACGGCATCGGGCTGCAGCATGGCATGCCGACGAAACGCAACCGATACCTCGGCAAGCTGGCGCGTGGTGGTGCCATAACGCTCCATGTGCATGCGAAACATCATGGCGTGGGCGGCCCCCGGCGAGGTAAAGCCCCAGGGATCCCAGAACGCGGCGCTCTCCTCCCCGCCGTAGTTCACCCGACGCGAGCGACCGATATTGGCGTAGATGAGCGCCACGTACTTCGCAGCCCCCGTGTGAAGCGCGAGCGCGGCCTCAACAATCGACATCCCCGACATTCGGCCGTGAGGCGGCATCTGAAGCGTCCAGCGGGGATCGAGGCCCAGGATCTCGCCCATCCGCGCGTAGTAGGGCACACGGCAGCACACCAGTCCGTCAATCTCGTTCTTGTCGAGCCCGCAGTCCTGGATCGCGGAGCGAAACGCCTGCGCGCCCAGTCCGTAGTCGCTCACATCGGGGAAACTGCCATAGGCGGTGTTGCCCACCCCGACCACCGCAATCTGGTTCTTGAGCGCGTGTAGCGGATTGCTCATCCTGCATTCTCCTGGTTATTCAAGCGCCCGCTGCGAGTGCTTCCAGCACCGCATCACCCATCTCGCGCGTGCCCACCTGCTTCATGCCAGGCTGCATGATGTCCCCCGTGCGATAGCCGCTCGCGAGTGCCTGCCCGACCGCCCGTTCAATATGATCCGCGAGGTCGGCACGATCAAACGAGTGCCGCATCATCATCGCAGCCGAGAGAATCGCGGCCAGGGGATTGGCGAGGTTTCGTCCCGCGATATCGGGCGCCGTGCCGTGCACCGGCTCGTAAAGGCCTTTGCGACCCAGCGCGAACGAGGCCGAGGGCAACATGCCGATTGAGCCCGTGAGCATGGCGGCGGCGTCCGACACGATGTCACCAAACACATTGCCCATCACCATCACGTCGAACTGCTTGGGCGCACGCATGAGCTGCATCACCGCCGCATCGACAAACTGGTGCGTGAGTTCGACATCGGGATACGCCTCGCCCACGCGAGCCACGACCTTACGCCAGAGCTGCATCACCTCGAGCACATTGGCCTTGTCGACCGAGCACACCTTGCGCCGACGGGTCCGCGCAAGCCGAAACGCCACGTGAGCGATACGCTCGATTTCGGGCTCGGTGTAGACCATGGTGTTGAACGCCCTAGCAACGCCATCAGCCGTGGTGTCAAACCCGCGCGGCTCACCGAAATAGAGATCGCCTGTGAGCTCGCGGAGAATCATGATGTCCAGGCCTTCCACCACCTCCCGCTTGAGCGTGGAAGCCCCGATCAGCTCGGGAAACAGAAAGGCCGGACGGAAATTCGCAAACAGATCCAGGTCCTTTCGCAGCCGCAACAGACTTGCGCCCGGTCGCTTCTCGTAGGGAATCTCTTCGTCACCCGGCACGCCCACCGAGCCAAACAGGATCGCCTCAGCCTTGCGGGCGAGTGCAAGCGTATGGGCGGGCAGGGGATCGCCGTAGGCTTCGAGCGCATCCGCGCCGATCGGTGCGTGAGCAAGCTCGAAGCCAGGCTCGGCACCCGCCACCGCCTGCACCACGCGGACCGCCTGCTCGGTGACCTCAGCGCCGATACCGTCGCCTGCGAGAACCAAAATTTTCATGCGATGCGCTCCGAAAATCAGAATCCGTCGGCCGCGTGGCGGCGCTCGAATTCCTGCAACTGCGCCAGGTGGCTCAGGGTGTAGTCAATTTCGTCCAGTCCCTCCAGGAGGCACCGGCGTGCAAACGGCGCGATGTCAAACCCATGGGCACCGGAATCAGGCAGCACCACCTGCTGCGCCTCAAGGTCGACCACAATGCGGGCACCCGGATGGGCCTCCAGATACGCGAGCGTGGCCACCACCACCGGCTCGGGCAGCACCACGGGCAAGAAGCCGTTCTTGAGCGAGTTACCGGCAAAAATGTCGCCAAAACTCGGCGCAATGGCGGCCCGGAAGCCGTAGTCGTAGAGGGCCCAGACTGCGTGCTCGCGCGAGGAGCCACAGCCGAAATTGCGTCCCGCCACGATCACGCGCGCATTTCGCCAGGCGGGCTGATTCAGCGGGAAGTCGGGGTGATCGGTGCCGTCCGCGCGCTGCCGTAAATCGCGAAACAGGTAGTTGCCGAAATCATCGCTACGGGGCTTCTGCAGATAGCGCGCAGGCACCACCTGATCGGTATCGACATTGATCTGGGCAAGCGGCATCGCCACCGCATCGAGCCGGGTAAAGGGCCGCATGATCAGCGTCCTCCAAGCAGGGTGCGAACATCGGTGATCCGGCCGGTCACCGCAGCGGCTGCGGCCATCGCCGGGCTCATCAGGTGGGTGCGCGAGCCCGGGCCCTGTCGCCCCACAAAATTGCGGTTGGAGGTCGACGCACAGCGCGCGCCCGGCGCCACCAGATCACCGTTGGTACCGATGCACATCGAGCAGCCGGCATATCGCCACTGAAAGCCCGCTTCGGTGAAGACCCGGTCCAGCCCCTCCGCCTCGGCCTGTGCCTTGACGAGGCCCGAGCCAGGTACCGCCCAGGCCTCGACCCCGGCCGCCACGCGCCGCCCGCGCGCCACTGCCGCCGCCGCCCGCATATCCTCGATACGGCCATTGGTGCAGGAGCCGATGAACACCCGATCGACCGGCAGACCGGCAATCGTCTGGCCGGGCGCAAGGCCCATGTAATCGAGCGTACGGCGCAGCGCCTCGCGACGCTCGCGATCGGGCTCGGCGGCGGGGTCCGGGATGCGCCCGTCCACGCCCAGGGCCTGCTCAGGGCTGTTGCCCCAGGTCACCATGGGTGAGATGTCGGCTGCATCCAGCGTCACTTCGCGGTCAAACCGCGCATCGGCATCGGTGGCAAGCGAACGCCAGCGCGCAAGCGCCGCGTCCCAGGCGGCGCCCTGCGGGGCGAACGGGCGGCCAGCGAGATATTCGAACGTGGTGTCATCGGGCGAGACCATGCCGGCCCGGCCCCCCGCCTCGATCGACATGTTGCAAAGCGTGAGCCGCCCTTCGATCGAGAGGCTGCGAATCGCCGAGCCCGCATATTCAATGACATGCCCCACCGCGCCCGCCGTACCGATCCGGGCGATGATCGCGAGAATCACGTCCTTGGCACTCACCTGTGCGCCCAGCTGCCCGTCCACCCGGATGCGCAGCGTGCGGGGCTTGCGCTGCCAGAGCGCCTGGGTGGCGAGCACATGAGCCACCTCGCTCGCGCCAATGCCAAACGCCAGCGCGCCGAGCGCGCCATGGGTCGAGGTGTGGCTATCGCCACAAACGAGCAGCATGCCAGGCTGGGTAATGCCCTGCTCTGGGGCCACCACATGAACAATGCCCTGGCGCGGATCATCAAGACCGAAGAAGCGGATGCCGCCTGCGCGTGAGTCGTTCTCGAGCGCCTGCGCCATGGCCCGCTTCTCGGGATCTGGGATCGAAGACAGGTCGCGGTTGTTGGTCGGCACGTAGTGGTCGGGGCTCGCGAACGCCCGCTCGGGCACACGCGGCGCGCGACCGCTTTCCCGCAGCATCGCGAATGCGGGTGCCGATCCATCCTGTACCAGATGCCGGTCGATGTAGAGAAGCGTCTGACCGTCTTCGCGCTCAAGCACCGCGTGGCGCGCCCAGATGCGATCAAACAGGGTCTGCGGAGTAGTGGGCGTATTCATGGCGGGGCAATGTGACAGAGCGAGGGGCCGCATGCAAGCGCGCCGCCCGCATGCCGTTCCGAAGACGGGCAGGGTCCGCGGCGTCTACTTCAAGAGGCCGGGCAGCCAGAGCGAAAACGCGGGCACATAAGTGACAAGCAGCAGGCAGAGTCCAAGCGCGCCGTAAAACGGCCAGATGGTGCGCATCACCGCGCCCACCGACACTCCGCCGATCGCACAGCCCACGAACTGCACCGTGCCCACCGGTGGGGTGTTGAGACCGAGCGCGCAGTTGATCAGCATCAGGATGCCGAACTGCAGCGGATCCATGCCGAACTGCTGTGCGATCGGCAGGAAAATCGGGGTACAGATAAGGATCGTGGGCGCCATGTCGAGAAAGGTGCCAAGCACAAAGAGCAGGATGTTGATCATGAGGAAGATCACCCACGGCTCGCTGCTCACTGCCTTCATCAGTTCGCCAGTACGCTGGGGCACTTCATAGAGCGCGAGGAAATAGCCAAAGGCCGCCGAAATACCGATGAGAAGCAGCACTACGCCGGTGGTCTTGCAGGCTTTGGCGCAGGCCGCGAGAAAGTGTTTCCACGAAAGCGACTGATAGACCAGCACGGTGATCAACAGGGCCCATGCCACGGCAATCGACGCTGACTCGGTGGCAGTGAAGATGCCGGACAGGATGCCACCCAGAATGATGAGGACGATCAGGAGCCCCGGCGCGGCGGCCATGAATGCGACCCCCACTGCACGCCATCCCGGAAACACGCCGTGCACCGGATAGCCTCGCTGGCGAGCGACCCACCAGGCCGCAGTGAGATTACAGAGCGTGAGGATGAGGGCAGGCACCAGTCCCGCGAGAATCAGCCCGATCACGCTCACCGAGGCGATCCCCGAGGTGGCGAGCGTGAACAGGATCAGGTTGTGCGAGGTGGGCATTAGCGCCCCGACCAAGGCTGCGTGGGTGGTGACATTGACCGCATAGTCGGCGTCATAGCCCTCGCGCTTCATGAGCGGGATCATCACGCTTCCCATCGCCGATACATCGGCCACAGGCGACCCCACGACGCCGCCAAAGAGCGTGCAGCCCAGCACATTGCTCATGCCGAGGCCGCCCCGCACATGACCCACCAGCGAATTGGCAAACCGCACGATGCGTTCGGCGATGCCGCCGTAGAGCATCAGTTCACCCGCGAAGATAAAGAAGGGAATGGCAAGAAAGCTGAATACCTGCATGCCGCCCACCATCTTCTGGAAGACGACAGCAACCGGCAGACCGGCAGCGAGGATGGTGGCGACCGACGACAGCCCGATCGCAAACGCCACCGGTACGCCCAGGAGCAGCAGCACTGCGAAGCTCACGCAGAGGACGGTGAGTTCCATGGAGTCAGTGCCAGGCGGGCTTGATCTCGCGACCCTGCAGATTCGCGACAATGTGCTCGATGGAAAACAGCACGATCAGGCCGCCAGCGATCACCAGCGGCACATAGTCAATGCCATCGGGTACCGGCAGCATCGGCTTCTTTTCATTCCACTTGGCCGTTGCCCACATCCAGCCGCTTTGCACCATCAGCGCGCCAAACACCGCGATCAGCGCGTGAATCAGCAGCTCGATACGGCGGCGCCAGCGCCCGGGCAGAAGCGCAACCAGCGACTCGAGCCCGATGTGGCCCGCGTCTCGCACACCCACCGCAAGCCCGAACGCCGTCACAAACAGCACCAGCAGCATAGCGAGCGCTTCAGCCCAGGTGGGCGTGTCGTTCATCACGTAGCGGCCAAACACCTGCCACTGGACGCAAACCACCACCGCGAGCAGCCCCACGATTGCAAGCGCGAGGCTCGCGCGCGAGAGGAGCGCGCAGATGCGCGAATAGAACATGATCGCGCGAGCTGCGGTTCAGGCCGCCGGGATCAGCGGATATCCTGGATCGCCTTCACCAGCCGCTTCATGTCGGCCGTGGTCATGAACTTGTCGTAGACCGGACCCATCACCGCCTGGAACGACGCCTTGTCGACCTCGACGATGTCGGCACCGAGCTTCTTCACATTGGCGAGCGACTTGGCCTCCTGGTCATCCCAGGCCCGGCGCTGCACCACCACCGACGCGCGCGCGGCCTGGCGGATCATGTCCTGCTCGGCCTTGGGCAGCTTGTCCCAGATGATTTTTGACATGACCAGAATCTCGGGCGCCATCGAGTGCTCGGTGCGCGAATACACCTTCACCGCCTCGGCATGCTTGGCGGTATCGAATGACGGAATGTTGTTTTCCGCAGCGTCGATCAGGCCGGTCTTGAGCGCGGTGAACACCTCGCCATAAGGCATGGGCGTGGCGTTGGCGCCCATGGCGCTGACCAGGGCCACCCAGAGGTCTGACTGCTGGACGCGAATCTTGAGACCCTTGGCGTCGGCCACGGTGCGGATCGGCTTCTTCGCATAGATGGAGCGCGCGCCACTGTCATAGAAAGCAAGCCCGATGAAGCCCTGCGTGGCACAGCTGGCAAGGATTTCGTCACCCACGGGGCCGTCGAGCGCCTTTCTCATGTGCTCGACCGAGCGGAACAGGAACGGCATGGTGGGCACCTGCGTGAGCGGGCAGATGGCATTCATAGGCGACACGTTGACGCGTGTCAGATCAAGCGCGCCGATCTTGACCTGATCAATGGTTTCCTTTTCGCCGCCCAGCGCACCCTTGTTGAACACCTTGATGCGATGCTTGCCACCGGAGAGCTTGGAGAGTTCGTCGCTCATGGCGCGGACCGCGACGACGGTCGGATAGTCATCGGCGTTATGGATGTCGGCGGAGCGGAATTCGACACCGGAAGCCAGACCGGAGAGGCCGGCAGTCGCCAGTGCAGCAACCACGGCGCGAAGGATTTTCATGGAATGTCTCCTTTGATCGTTTTATGGGTCAGAACCCGGACCCGACCTGCGGACCGAGCACGTAGAATCAACCGCCACTTTACAGCGCGGCCAACGGCGCTGCCAGCCCCCCAACCCCACCCTGGAGTCCCCATGCAAGGCCTCTTCACATCGTCGGCTGCGAACCGTCTCCTCCTCGTGCTGCTTGGCGCCCTGGCCGCTCCCAACCCTGCCGCAGCAGCCGATGGCGCCCAGGTGTATCAGGTCGCCTGCGCGGTCTGCCATACGGCCGGCGTCGCGGGTGCGCCAAAGCTTGGCGACCGCAAGGCCTGGGCACCACTGATCGAGGAGGGTCAGGCGATTCTTACCGCGCACGGATACGTGGGTGTTCGCGGCATGCCCGCCAAGGGCGGCAAACCCGACCTGTCGATTGAAGACTTCGCGGCCGCGGTGGTCCACCTGGTCAATGCATCAGGGGGAAAATGGGGCCAGCCCGACGCTAAGGGGCTCGCCGCGATCCGGGCGGAGATCGTCAAGCGGGAGAAAGAGCTGGCCGGCGCCAAGCCGAAATAATGCCTAGCCGATGACGGGGGCTGAAGCGGCGAGGGCTGCGCGCCCGGACCGCTCCAGCCCAACCGCGGCTACAGAACGGGCAGCGCCGGTATTGCCGGCAAGCCCGACTGCGGCAGATTCGAAGCGAGCCAGACCGTTGGATCGGTTTCGTTTGCCGGCAGCGCGGCAACGTTGAACAGACCCACGGTACCGCTCACTTCATTGGCGACCGCAAGCATCGGCAAACCGGTCGGGCTGCTTGATGCGGGAATCACCAACAGACCCTCCGGGCCGAGGTCGCCGCCAGAGATAACCTTGGTGGTTGAATCCTGACCTGGTGTCTTCGTGAAATCACGCGTGTTTTCGTAACTCAGAAAACTGGGGCGATAAGGGTCTGATACATCGTAGACCGCCACGCCACCGATCCGCTCGAGTCCGACAAACGCCAGCACCTTGTCGCCGACCACGGCAGTCGTCACACCCTCGGGCTCGGGGCCTTTGTCGTCGCTGCGGTTATCAATCGAATTGCTGGTGTGGTTGGCATTGAAGTTTGAAGGCAGGACTTCAGCAACCAGCCGCTCGAGTTGATCGCCGCTGTCATAGATCCGGTTTCCATAAGTGTCAAGGATCGAGAACGAGCGCCCGCCGAAGGCCACCAGCTTGTCGAGATCTCCGTCGCCATCCACGTCAATTCCATTGGTGATGACCTTCAGATCGCCGTCCAGCAATGCGGCGCCGGCCGTCGCGTCGGCCACCGGCTTGCCACTTACACCAAGATCTTTGATCTGCACCTCGTCCACCGTACGTGAATCGCCCTCATTCGCCGTGATGTAGTAGGTCTTCCCGTTCGTGCTGAATGAGGCGATGGCATCCGGCATGTAGGCGCCATAGAGCTTGGGGCTGACAAGGTTGATAGCGGGAACCGTGCCGGCGCCCGATGGCTGGCCGGTGGTGTCGTTGTCGCCGTCGATCTTGTTGGCGCCGTTAAAGCCAAAGATCCCGAGGCCAATCGTTTCCGTTCCCACGCCGTTGACGCCGAAGTCGTTATCGTTGATCACCGCGAGACCACCGTTAGGCAACAAGGCAAGCCCCTCAGCCTTGTCATTCGGTGTGTACCCCAGCGAAGGCAGGTTGGCGACCCGTTCCTTGTAAACAGGGTTGATACCTGCGGCGAGCAGCTCATCGACGGTTAGCACCTCGAGTGTGGTCTTACCTGTGGGCAAGGTGGGTGTGGCCGTGAGCAGATTCGTTGCGCCGCGAAGATC
>JAGWXN010000598.1 GCA_018969885.1 Betaproteobacteria bacterium
ACGGCCCCTGCTCACCCTCCGCGGTGCAGCGTGTCCAGCGCCTCATCAATCGCCCGCATGTTGAGCGCCTGAATCTCCGCGGCGCTGCGTCCGGCCAGCATCGCCGGCAGTTCCTCCTCGAACTTCTGCCGCAGCACCCTTGTCGCCCGCTCCTTCAACCGCCCCCATTCCGCCCGCACAGCGGCCACGGACACATGCGCCGCCCGAAACTCCGCCAGCCGCATCTCCCGCTCCTCGGTCTGCGCCTGCAAGCGCCGCAGCCGCAGCGCGGCCTCCTCCTCGCCACAATGCCCCGCCAGCCTGGCCTGCCGCATGAACTCGCGCCAGGCCCCCACATCATGCAGGCCGTCCTCCCCCGGCTTGGGAGCATCGCCCCGCGCCCGCCAGCGCTGCAAGCTGCGCCGGGTCACGCCGAGGACGGCCGCAAGCTCCACAAAACTGGCGGCCACGGCAGGCCCTGCTTCCGCCTCCGCCGGAGCGGCGGCCATGCGTTGGAGCAGGGAGCGCTCGGCACGGCTGATCGGATCGCCCTGCTGCACCCGCCGGGCGAGGTTGGCGAGATCACGCTGGAGGAGCTTGTGGGCGAGTTGGGCAGGGAGTTCGTTCATGCCCATGGCGCTTGAGTCAACTCTCGGCCAAGGCACGAATGTGGGACATTTGGCGCACCAACTTTACACTCGGAGCAGCCAGTCATCCGGCGCGGCATGCGTCTCCGTGCATTGCTCTGCGCCAGCTTACGGCAGGCTGCGCCCATCAGCGGGGGTGGCTCATCAAAAAAAGTGGGACACGAAAAAAATGCGTTTGCATGGAATTTGCGTGGTGGGGGGCCGACCCAAGGACTCGGTCGATCTCGAAAAGAGAGTCCCCAGTCTCTCACGCCGCTACGGACGCTCGCTTGCTCTGCACTATCGCTTCCTCAAACGCAGGCATGTCAACTCGCGAGGCGTGACACCATCCAGCGGCAGGCAGCCAGACAGCATCTGCACGAACGAAGACTCCGAGAACACACGCACACCCATCTTCTCAAAAGCCATGAGCCATTCGTAACGTGGATGAACGTCATCTGGCATCACGATGATGCAATCTTCACCGGCCACCGCCTTGTAGATCCAGCATTGTCCGAGCGCCTTGTTGAGCCCCATCGTGGTCACGTCCGTCTTGCATTCGATGAGCATTTGAGGAGTTCGGAAGTCCGCCCGGCACAGACCGGCCTTCACCCGAGGTTCGCGTTCGTAAATGATTCCATGCCCGCGCAGGATTTCCTCAATCCGGTTCAGGAACAAGCCTTCAAGCGGATAGCGCCTGCTCACCCATTCATACTTCCTGTGATTGATGCGGTTCTGCGGCCACTTGCGCTTGCGCCGAAGCCGGAACTTCTGATACGCGGGCGAATGAACGATGCTGTTCCAGATCGAGCGGCGGTTCCAGCCATGAGCCTTGCAGGTGGTCTCCACCCCGATGCCCTTGCGCAACTGCCAGAGGCAAACGGCCACCTTGTGACGGTGCCCGTCTGCGATGCGCTTCTCCTCAT
>JAGWXN010000599.1 GCA_018969885.1 Betaproteobacteria bacterium
AAAGGAAAAAGCCCTCGCGCTGTTGCTCGCCGTTGTTGATCACGTCGAGACCGGCCTCGATCTGGCGCTCGACCGAGCGCAGCATGGCGGTGTGGCCTTCGGCGGCAAGCTGTGCCTCGTCAACCGCTTCGCCGCGCGCCCGGCGGGCGTAGAGGTCGACCAGGGAGGCGGGGCGGGGCAGGCTGCCGGTGTGGGTACTGAGGATTCGTTCGGAACTGGTGCGCATCGGGGTGGGGTGGGCTGCAGGAATGGCGCCGCATGAAGTCAGCGGGAATGAAAAGCGGGCAGAAAAGGGCAGGGTCTCCGGGTGGTGATGGTTTGACTGCGCGGCGTTGAGGCGCCGTGCGTCCCGGTCTGCGCCGGGTGCGGGCGACTATCGGCGTTCGCCCGAAGCTTGTCAATGATGACCGCCCGGACGGTGTACTATCCAGCGCGCTGTGACCGGGATTGACCGGTCTGGCGCTTCCATTCGTTCCGTTTTCAGTGCCACCTTCATGACTGCAACGTCTGCCCCACCGCGCGTCACGTTCGAGGCGCTGCGCGATTTCATCCGCGCGGCATTCGTTATCCAGGGCTTGCCGGAGTCCGATGCCAGCCAGGTCGCCACGCTGATGGCTGAGGCCGACCTTCAGGGTTCAGATGGTCATGGCGTGATTCGTCTGCCGCAGTACAGCAGGCGTATCCAGGCAGGCGGCATCAATGTTCGACCCGAGATCCGGGTGGTGCGCGAGAAGGCGGCCATGGCCGTGATCGATGGCGATAACGGCATGGGTCATCTGGTGGTGTCGCGGGCGGTGGATCTGGCCATTGCCAAGGCGCGCGAATGCGGCGTGGGCTGGGTGAGCACTCGCTACAGCAACCATGCAGGGCCTGCCTCGCTGTACGCAAGAAAGCCACTCGAGCATCAGATGCTGGGCCTGTATTTTGCCGTGGGCAATGCCAACCATCTGCCGCCCTGGGGCGGGATGGAGATGTTGCTCTCCACCAATCCGATTGCTGCTGCTTTTCCTGCTGCGGATGAGCCGCCCGTGGTGCTTGACATGGCCACCACCGTGGCAGCCTATGGCAAGGTGAAGGCGCGTGCAAAGCGCGGCGAGCCGCTGCCCGTGGGTTGGATGATTGACCGCGAGGGTAAGCCCCTCACCGATGCGACGCGCGCAGGCGAGGGCTTTCTGCTGCCGATTGGTGAGCACAAGGGCTATGGTCTTGCGCTGATGGTGGGGCTTCTTGCGGGTACGCTGGGTGGCGCGGCCATGGGACGGGATGTGATCGACTTCAATGCTGATCATGTGAGCGTCACCAACACCGGGCAGGCGATCCTGGTGCTCGATCTCGCAGCGTTCGGTGATCCGGCTGCCTTTGGCAAGGCGCTTGATGCACTGATTCGCGATATCCGCGGCTCGGCGCGACTGCCCGGCGTAGAGCGGATCTGGCTACCTGGCGAGCAAAGCCATCTCAAGCGGGAGGCGGCACGAAAAGCAGGAATTGCGCTCGCGCCCTCACTCGTGTCCGAACTCGATCAGCTGGCCG
>JAGWXN010000600.1 GCA_018969885.1 Betaproteobacteria bacterium
GCGCGCGACACGTTGGGACCGGACTACTGGTCTTACGGCGTGGCCGGTAATGAGTCGGCGATCGACACCTTCCTTCGGCACCACCATTCTCAGGGCCTGTCCTCACGCCGACTAAGCGTGGAGGAGGTTTTCCATCCCTCTACTTACGAGAGCTTCGCGGTCTGAGGGCGGGCCCGCCTGGTGGGCTGATTTCATCGTCGGCCAGGTTCTCGATCATGGCGAGCAGCGCGCGGCGGGTGCGGGCGATGGTGTCTGCATCCAGTCCGCGCATGCTGATCCGATTAACCTCGACTGCAAGCGGCACCAGCTGTTTTTCAAGCGCCCGCCCAGCCGGCGTGAGGAACACATGCATGTTCTTCCGGTTACCCGCAATCTGCCGTCGCTCAACCAGACCTTTCTCCTCCATGGCCTTCACCGCGGTGAACGTGGTGGGTTCCATCACGCCGGCCTGCTCGCTCAGTTCGCGCTGCGTGAGGCCGTCGCGGGTCCAGAGCACGCGCAGAAAGGTCCAGTGGCCGAACGACACATCGAGTGGCGCGAGTCGTTGCTGAAGCGCACGCATTTGCGCCCGCGCCACGTCTCGCACCAGATGCGCCATGCGGTCGTTGGGTACGGCCTCGCGCCAATGGCGCAGGATGTTGCCCGCGGGCTGGTCGCGGTTCATGCCGTGCCGGCGCGAGGCGGCATGACACCAGGCGCGACCTGACGGGACAGCATGATGTCGGTGCCCTGGCGGTCGCTTTCCAGGAGCGCGAGGCAGGCCTCGACAGTGGCGCGCGACCAGCGGCCGTCGTGAAGCGGCGCCACGCCGTCGTGGGCTACCGCGCAGAGCTCATCGATCACTTCCGAGCGCGCTACCCGCGGAGTGGGTGCCGCGATGAAACGCGTGCCCTCGTCATTGATCAGCTCGACCCCGCGCGGCGTGAGACGCAGGTCGCCTTTTTCGCCGCAGACCAGCGTGGGCCCGAAATGCTGCCAGGCAGTGGGGGGGCCGCTTCGCGCGGGTTGGTATTGGCTGCCGCCGAAATTACGCTCGGCTTTGAATGCCGCCTCGGCGGCCTCATCGGTGACCGCACGCAGACGTGCGCGGGTTTGCTGATGCGCGTGCTCGGGCTTGGGTTCGCCGAGCTCGCCAATGCCCTCCATCAGGGTATCGGTATCGAAGAAGCCGTAGCCGTTGTAGGTGACGTTGGCGAACACGCCGTCTTCAAAGAAGAGTAGTGCGGTGTAAGCACCTTCGGTGGGGCGCGCCGGATCCCAGCGGCCGGCAGCGGCGCGCACGCTGCGAATTCGACCGCCCGCGAGCAGGCGAACGATGTCGAGCTGATGCGCGGCCTGGCTGAAGGCCACGCCACCGCCGCGGGCGGTGTCAAGCTCTTCCGGGCGGCGCGGACGATACAGAAAATCGGTGAACTGCATGGCGTGTACAAAGCGCACCCGACCGATCACACCTTGCCTGATCAGATCGAGCGCAAGCCGCACCGGCGCGTTATGGCTGTGACTGTGGCCCACGATTAGCTGAACA
>JAGWXN010000121.1 GCA_018969885.1 Betaproteobacteria bacterium
TAAAAGCCCGGACCGCCGGGCGAGTACGCCCGAGGCCGCTCCCCGCCATGGCCCAGCTTGCCGCGTTGGCGCTCGCCGCGCTGCTCGCGGGCTGCACTGCGCCGCGGCCCGCTCCAGTCGAGAATCGGTCGTCGGTGCCGGAGCCGGGACCGGGCTCGACGACCGCCAGCGCACCGCGGTCTGCTACGACCACGCCGGCGCGGCCCGCACCCGCTGCATCGGCGCCTGCGGCGTCCGCCAGCCGGGCGGGCGCGCCGGGCGCTGCTTCACCCTCGTCCGGCCAGACTGGTGCCGCCTCTCGCGCGCCGGCTGCGCAGGCCTCGCCGGTCAAGGTCACGCCGCTCGAGCCGGTTCGCCCCGCCGGCGCGCTCGATCCTGCAGGGGACACGGTGCCGTCGCTGGTTCGTTCAGACGCAAGTGGTGCGGCTCAGCGCGCAGACGCACCGGCAACCGCCACCACCCGGCCGTCGGTCGCAGGCGGGGCGCCCGCTACGCCGGCTTCTTCCGCGGCCTCCACGTCTTCGGCCACAACATCGCCGCCAGCAGCCTCGGCAGCCGCCGCGGTTCCTGGTCCGCTCGCCTCAGCTGCGCCGTCTGCGGGGTCAACCGAGCCTCAGCGGTTTACCTGGCCGGCATCGGGGCGCCTGCTTGAAGGGTTTTCCGAGCCGCGCAACATGGGCATTGCAATCGAAGGCCAGCCCGGTGACCCGGTTTACGCGGTGGCCGAGGGCAAAGTGATTTTCAGCGGGGTGGGGCCACGGGGTTACGGCAACCTCATCATCGTCAAGCATGAAAATGATCTGCTCTCGGTTTACGCGCACAACCGTTCGCTGGTGGTTCGTGAAGGCGATCAGGTCACACGTGGTCAGAAGATCGCCGAAATCGGCGACAGCGACGCCGACCGCCCCAAGCTGCGGTTCGAGATCCGGCGCGAAGGGCGTCCGGTCGATCCGTCCAAATATCTGCCCTCCCGTCCGGGGCAGTAAACACCCTCCGGCCGTGTGCCCGGAACCCCATGACGCCCGTTCTCGTCTTCGATATCGAAACCATTCCTGATATCGCTGGGTTGCGGGCCGCCTGGGGGTTCGACGCGGCGCTCCCCGATGCCGACGTTGCGGAGCAGGCCTTCGCGCGTCGCCGCGAGCGCACCGGCGGAAGCGACTTTCTGCCGCTGCATCTGCATCGGGTGGTGGCAATCGGTTGTCTGCTGCGCGATGAACGCGGCGTTCAGGTACGTTGCCTGGGCCAGCCCGACGAGAGCGAAGCCCGGCAGATTCAACAGTTTTTCCGACTGATTGACCGGCACACGCCGCAACTCGTCTCCTGGAACGGCGGCGGCTTTGATCTGCAGGTGCTTCACTACCGGGCGCTCGTCAACCAGGTTCAAGCTTCGCGCTACTGGGATCAGGGCGACGATGACCGCGACTTCAAGTACAACAACTATCTCAGCCGCTATCACAGCCGCCATCTCGATCTCATGGATCTGCTTGCCCTCTACAACGGGCGGGCAAGTGCCCCGCTCGACGAGCTGGCGCGCCTGTGCGGCTTCCCCGGCAAGCTGGGCATGGATGGGGCGCAGGTCTGGCCGGCGTGGCAGTCGGGACGCATCGCCGAGATCCGCAACTATTGCGAAACCGATGTCGCCAATACCTGGCTGCTGTACTGCCGGTTTCAGTTGCTGCGGGGGCACTGGTCACCTGAGCGTTACCAGGAGGAAATCGCGCTCACACGCGGGGCATTAGCGGGGCTCGCCCCCGAGCACGAGCACTGGCAGCAGTTTCTCGCGGCGTGGCCGCAATGAGGCGGGACGCCCGCGCGGCCGATCCGGTCCTGATCGATCTCGAAATCGAGTCGCTCGATCTGGAAGCGCAGGGCGTAGCGCACGCTGACGGTAAAGTGGTGTTCGTATCGGGCGGTCTTCCCGGCGAGCGTGTTCGCGCGGCACTCAAGCGACGCAAGCCCCGGTTCGACACGGCCGACACGGTGGCCGTGCTCCGCGAGAGCAGTCAGCGAGTGCGGCCGCGCTGTGCGCACTTTGGCGTGTGTGGCGGCTGTTCAATGCAGCATCTCGATCCGCTTGCCCAGATCGCGGTGAAGCAGCGCGCGTTGGAAGATCAACTTCGCCATCTCGGGAACGTTTCGCCCGACACCATGCTCCGCCCGATCTCCGGGCCGACGTGGGGCTATCGCTACCGGGCGCGCCTGTCGGTTCGCCATGTCCCGAAAAAGGGCGGGGTCCTGGTCGGATTTCACGAACGCGGCTCGAGTTATGTCGCCGATATGCGCGAGTGCCATGTGCTGCACCCGCGGGTCGCTGAATTGCTGCTGCCCTTGCGCCAACTGGTGTCGGAGCTCAGCCTGCGTGACCGGCTGCCCCAGATCGAGGTGGCGGTGGGCGACACCGCAGGACCGCGGCCATGCATTGCGCTCGTGCTCAGGGTGCTGCAGGCGCTCACCGAAGATGATCGAGTGCGGCTACGGCAGTTCGCGGCGGCTGAAGCGGTTGAGCTGTGGCTGCAGTCCGCCGGACCGGATTCCATCGAACTGCTTTGTGATGACCAGGGTGGCGATGGTGGGTCATCGCTCGCCTATCCGCTCCGCGAGTTCAACGTTGTCATGCCGTACCGGCCCACCGACTTCACCCAGGTCAATCACGCGATCAACGAAGTGCTGGTGCGGCGTGCGCTGGCGCTGCTTGCCCCAGCGCCAAGCGACCATGTGGCCGATCTGTTCTGTGGCCTGGGCAATTTCAGCCTGCCGCTCGCGCGGCGGGCGGCGACGGTGATGGGAGTAGAAGGAAGCCCAACGCTGGTGGCCCGTGCAGCCGATAATGCCGCGCGAAACGGGCTTGCCGATCGCACCCGGTTCATCGCCCGAAATCTTTTCGACATGGATCCAGAGCGCTGGCGCGAGCTGGGGGATTTCGATCGTGTGCTGATCGATCCACCGCGAGAGGGAGCGCTCGAGGTATGCAAGGCGATTGCCGCGCAGACGGCGGAGGACACCCGCCACCGGCCCAAGCGCATCGTCTATGTGTCCTGTAACCCCGCCACCCTGGCGCGTGATGCCGGCGTCTTGGTGAACCTCGGGGGCTACCGGTTGTCGGCCGCAGGTGCGGTGAACATGTTCCCCCACACCTCACACGTGGAATCGATCGCGGTCTTTGACCGCACCTGAGTCGGAAATGAAAAAGGCCACGGTAGACGTGGCCTTTCGGGCTGCGCTCTGCGAGGAGCGCAATGCCGGCTTGCAGGCGATGGTCAGTCGCGATCGCCACCCACGATGCCTAGAATGGCGAGCAGGTTGCTGAACACGTTGTAGACGCTCAGGTAAATCGAGAGCGTTGCCGTGACGTAGTTGGTCTCGCCACCGTTGACCACGCGCTGCAGGTCAACCAGGATGAACGCAGAGAAAATCAACACCGCCAAGGCGGAAATGGTGAGCATCAGTGCCGGCATCTGTAGCCAGATGTTGGCGATACCTGCCACCAGAATGACCAGAAAACCGACAAACAGCCACTTCCCCAGGCCGCTGAAGTCTCGTTTGGAGACGGTGGCAACCGTGGCCATGACGCTAAAGATGGCAGCGGTGCCGCCAAAGGCTGTCATGATCAGCTGGGCGCCGTTAGCCATGCCCAGCACGTGCCCGATGAGGCGCGACAGCATGAGACCCATGAAGAAAGTGAAGCCAAGAAGCAGCAGGACACCAATGCCGCTGTTTTTGAAGCGCTCGATCGCAAAGAAGAAGCCAAACGCGACCGCGAAAAAGACGAGCAGGCCGATGAAGGGGCTACCCGCGAAGAAACTGAAGCCGGTTCGTACGCCGATCCAGGCGCCGAGGACGGTGGGGATCATGGAAAGCGCGAGCAGCGCGTAGGTGTTGCGCAGGACCCGGTTGCGGGCGGCAACGTCGACCAGAACCGACGGACTGCTTCCGAACGTGTTGTCACCGTATTGCATGGCAGAGACCTCCGAATGAAGACGATCATTATGTGCGCGACGCTTGCCCGGTTTTCAAGGGAAGCCGCAGGGCGGGCAGGGTAATCACGCAGCGTTCACCTTGCCGGGCTGGAAAGCCGGGCTGTTGGCACTGGCTGACCCTGGAGGAAGACGCTCCTGTGATAGTATCTCGGGTTCTGCGAATTGCAAGCGAAAGTGTTTAACTTGTCGCAACAATGCATCGCAAGTCGTTCATTTAAAAGAATTCCTGGAGCCACCATGGCGGTTGAGCGCACTCTTTCGATCATCAAACCCGATGCCGTTGCGAAAAACGTGATTGGGCAGATCTACAGCCGGTTCGAAAACGCTGGCCTTAAAGTCATTGCCGCCCGGATGACACAGTTGTCGCGGGCCCAAGCCGAAGCCTTCTACGGCGTTCATCGGCAGCGCCCGTTCTTCAAGGATCTGGTCGATTTCATGGTGTCCGGTCCGGTCATGATCCAGGTGCTGGAGGGTGAGGGTGCCATTGCTCGCAACCGCGACCTGATGGGCGCAACCGATCCCAAGAAAGCGGCAGCGGGCACGATTCGCGCCGATTTCGCCGACAGCATCGATGCCAACGCAGTGCATGGCTCGGATGGCGAAGAAACCGCCCGGAACGAGGTCGCTTTCTTCTTCCCCGGCCTCGATATTCACACGCGCTGAGGTCATGATTCAGGCCGGTTCGCATCGTCTTCCCCGGGCCGCCTGCGCGGTCGTCCCGGGACGATGAGGGGGCCGTCATGCAGTCGCGGGTCGAAGTCCTGGGCCTGTCTCCGGATGCGCTGACCGCCGTCTGCGGGCAGTGGGGTCAAAAGCCCTTTCGGGCGAAGCAGCTGCTGCGCTGGGTTCACCAGCGTGGCCAGTCCGATTTCTCTCAGATGACCGACCTCGCTCGCGATTTCCGCGAGCTGTTGTCGGAGCGTGCGCAGGTGGTCACACCGCCGGTGCTTCGTGATCATGTGTCGGCCGACGGCACGCGCAAATGGCTGCTCGATGTGGGCGGCGGTAACGCGATCGAAACAGTTTTTATCCCGGAAACCTCTCGGGGCACGCTATGCGTGTCCACGCAGGCGGGCTGCGCGGTGCATTGCCGATTCTGTTCCACTGGGCATCAGGGGTTCTCGCGCAATCTGTCGTCCCATGAAATCGTGGGCCAGCTCTGGCTTGCACTTCGGGCGCTCGAGCGAGACGGCGTGCACGGGCGCGCTCCCTTCGCCTCGGATGACCTCGACGACGACGACACCGATGCGGTCGAGCCACGCTCGCGGCTGATCAGCAACGTGGTGTTCATGGGCATGGGCGAGCCGCTTCAGAACTATGAAGCCACGCTGGCTGCGCTGCGGATCATGCTCGATGACCACGCTTATGGGCTGTCGCGACGGCGGGTCACAGTGTCCACCTCGGGCGTGGTACCCATGATTGATCGCCTGCGCCTCGATTGTCCGGTGGCGCTCGCCGTGTCGCTGCATGCGCCCAACGACAGCCTGCGCGACCAGCTGGTACCCATCAATCGAAAGTACCCCATCGACGAACTGCTGGACAGTTGCCTGCGATACCTCGACCGCGCGCCGCGTGATTTCATCACTTTCGAATACGTCATGCTTGATGGCGTGAATGACGCGGACGAGCACGCGGAACAGCTTCTTGAGCGCGTGCGGCGGGTGCCGTGTAAATTCAATCTCATTCCGTTCAACCCGTTCACGGGCTCGGGCTTGCGCAAGTCGCCCGCGGAGCGTGTGCGGCGTTTCGCGCAACGACTCTCCGATGGCGGGCGGGTCACCACGATCCGGCGCACCCGGGGCGACGATATCGATGCTGCATGCGGGCAGTTGGCCGGCGAAGTCCGTGACCGCACCGGCGTCAACGAGCGGATTCGTCGCCGGGTCATTCCGCTAGCGGAGGCGCAATGAGCGCCGACAATCTCGCCGGGGCCACCGCGCCAGGGCCGGAGGAGGGCGCAGCGACAGCCGGTTCTGTCGTCGCCATCTCCTCGCTTGCCGAACTGGTCAAACTGCGTGATGCCAGGGGCTTCAGTGCCTCCCTTGTGTCGTCGCGACTGCGGCTCGCACCGCGGCAGATCGCTGCGCTCGAAACGGGCGACTGGGCGTCGCTTCCGGGCCGTACCTTCATCCGTTCCAGTCTCCGTTCCTATGGCCGGCTGCTTGAGGTTGACGTGGCGCCGCTTCTTGAGGCCATCGAATCCGAGTTGCCCGGCACCGATGTGCTCAAGCCCGATTCGGAGCTGAATCGGCCGATGCCGCGAGAAGGGGCGCTCGGTTTTGGCGGCAACGGTTCAGGTAGCCGGTGGGTGTGGATGCTTCTGCTGGTGGGGGGGGTGATTGCGTTGGCGTTTTTCTACGGCGGCGGCGCAACCCTCCTGAATCGCAACCTCAAGGCGCCGGCCTCCGAGGGCCCACCGTCGGGCCAGTCCGGTGAGCGTCCATCGCAGCCCGCCGATACCGGCGCGACAGTGAGCCCCGCGGTGAGCGCAGCGCGGTCCGATCCGTCGCCTCAGGTCAGCGGGTCGGGAGTTCAACCCGCTACCCGCCCCGCAGCAGGTGCTACCGCGCCCGCTGGCGGCGCAATCGCTGGCTCTGCCAATTCGCTCGTCACGTTGCCGGGCGCGCCCGCCACCACGGCCCCCGCTACCGCTGCCGGACCGGCAACCGCCGCGCTGGCGTCATCGACGGCGACAGCGTCGAATGCACAAGCGCCATCGTCAGGTCAGGCGACCGGTCAGCTGGTCGCAATCCCACAGCCCGCATCGTCTGCGCTAAGCGTCGCTCCACCCCCCGCTCCGGTGGCAGCACAGGGCGCCACCTCGGCTTCCCCGCCTGCGGCTCCGCCCCCTTGGCCCGCATCGGTTGTCGTGCCCCGCACCTCGGGAGCCGCGGGCGCTGCGGGTGGCACCGGGGTGCCGCTCAATCCTCTGGTCATGCGTTTCCCGGCCGATTCCTGGATCGAGGTGAGGGATGCGTCGGGCGCAGTCCTGATCACGGGCACCCAACCGCCCGGCACTGTTCGCGAGTTGAGCGGCGAGTTACCCTTGTCGCTCATCATAGGCAATGCCGGTGGCGTTGCGGTGACTTGGCGAGGGGTGCCGATCGACCTCGCCCCGCACATGAGGCAGGGCATTGCACGATTCCGGATCGAGTGAGGCGATGATGAACGATGCTCCCATGTCGGTCGGGCCGCTCAAGCGTCGGCAGGCGCGTGCCATGACCGTTCGTTGGCAAGATCATTCAGTGGTGATGGGCGGCGGCGCACCGGTTGTTGTTCAGTCAATGACCAACACCGATACCGCTGATGCCATCGCAACCGCCATCCAGGTCAAAGACCTGGCAAGGGCAGGGTCCGAGCTGGTCCGCATCACGGTCAATACCCCGGCCGCCGCCGAGGCGGTGCCCGCCATTCGCGATCAGCTCGACCGGATGGGCGTCCATGTGCCGCTGGTGGGTGACTTCCACTACAACGGTCACAAGCTGCTCCAGCAGGTTCCGGGTTGCGCGCAGGCGCTCTCCAAATACCGCATCAACCCGGGCAATGTCGGGGCAGGCCGGCGCCGCGATGACAATTTCGCGCAGATGATCGAGGTGGCGTGCCGCCATGAGAAGCCGGTACGGATCGGTGTTAATTGGGGCAGCCTCGATCAGGATCTGCTGGCGAGGCTGATGGATACCAATGCTTCGCGATCCAATCCCTGGGATGCGCAAAGCGTCATGCGCGAGGCGCTGGTCACCTCGGCGCTGGAAAGCGCTGAACGGGCCGAATCACTCGGGCTGCCAGGAAACGCCATCACGCTGTCTGCCAAGGTTTCCAATGTTCAGGATCTGGTGGCGGTGTACCGATCGCTTGCTGCGCGCTGCGACTATCCGCTTCATCTGGGCCTTACCGAGGCCGGGATGGGCAGCAAGGGCATCGTTGCCTCCACCGCCGGCATCGGGGTGCTGCTTCAGGAGGGAATCGGCGACACCATTCGCGTGTCGCTCACGCCCGAGCCGGGTGGGGATCGCACGCGCGAGGTGGTGGTCGCTCAGGAAATTCTTCAGACCATGGGATTGCGTGCGTTTGCGCCCCTGGTGGTGGCCTGCCCGGGGTGCGGCCGCACCAGCAGCACGTTTTTCCAGGAACTGGCCTCCAGCATCCAGAGTTTCTTGCGCGATCAAATGCCCATCTGGCGCAGTCGCTACCCCGGGGTGGAATCCATGCAGGTAGCGGTCATGGGTTGCGTGGTGAACGGCCCCGGTGAAAGCCGGCACGCTGATATCGGCATTTCGCTCCCCGGGGCGGACGAGGCGCCGGTGGCGCCGGTGTTCGTTGACGGCGAGCGTACGGTCACGCTGAAGGGCGAGCGGATTGCCGAGGAATTTCAGGCGATCGTTGAAAACTATGTGCAGCGCCGCTACGGTGCCGCGCACCACGTGGAACACGCGTGACGCCCGTTATCGGGCGGCGTCGGCACAGACCAATGGTGTCTGCCGCTTTAGGCAGTTCACGTGATTTTCGGAGGAGCAGGGTTTGAGCGACAGACTGCAGGCGGTCAAGGGCATGAACGACGTGTTGCCCGCCGATGAGCCCTTGTGGCGTCGGTTTGAGGAATCGGTAGCTTCGAGCATGCGCTCCTACGGCTATCGGAGAATCCGCACGCCCATCGTCGAGCCTACCCGCCTGTTTGTCCGCGGCATTGGCGAGATGACCGATATCGTCGAGAAGGAAATGTATTCCTTCGTTGATTCACTCAATGGTGATTCGCTCACCCTGCGTCCTGAGAACACCGCCGGGGTGGTCCGTGCAGTCATTCAGCACAACCTCCTGCACGAGGGACCGCAGCGCATGTGGTACACCGGACCCATGTTCCGGCATGAACGGCCGCAGAAGGGGCGCTACCGCCAGTTCCATCAGGTGGGTGCAGAAGCACTCGGTCTGCCAGGGCCCGATGCTGACGCCGAAATGATTCTGCTCTGCCAGCGTCTCTGGGATGATCTCGATCTGGTGGGCATCTCTCTGGAACTGAACTCGCTGGGTCAGCCCGAAGAGCGACGCGCGCATCGTGATGCGCTGATCGCCCATCTTGAAGCTCACCACGATCTGCTCGACGACGATGCGCGGCGCCGCCTGCATGCCAATCCGCTACGCATTCTGGATTCAAAAAACCCCGCGATGCAGGGTTTGATTGAAGCTGCGCCCAAGCTGATGGATCACCTGGGTGAGGCCTCGCGCCAGCATTTTGACAGCCTCCGGCGTCTGCTTGATTCGCAGAACATTCCTCACCGCGTAAACCCACGACTGGTGCGCGGGCTCGACTACTACAACCTCACCGTATTCGAGTGGGTGGCCCCCATCGGCGGCAGTCTGCTCACCGTATGTGGCGGTGGGCGCTACGATCCGCTGGTCGGTATGCTGGGCGGCAAACCTGCGCCAGGCATCGGTTTCGCGCTGGGGGTCGAACGAATCCTCGAACTCATGCGCGAGCAATCGGTAGAGACCGAAACGGGGCAATGCGACATCTATGTTGTCCACTCGGGTGAGGAAACCCTTGCTGCGGCACTGCATACCGCCGAGCGGCTGCGCGATGCCGGCATCGATGTCCTGATGCATGCCGGCGGTG
>JAGWXN010000122.1 GCA_018969885.1 Betaproteobacteria bacterium
CTGACCGACATCAATATTGCGAAAGCGCGGCCGCGCGCCTGCAGCGCCCGAACCTCTGGCAGTTTCATTCATTATTGTTAAACCCCCCGGTGCAAAACCTGCATATTGTTACCCAAACCCAACCGAGCCACCAAGCTCAGTGTCATCAGCCTTTGAATGAACAGTGTCGCCTGTGCGTCATCCAAGCTCGTTGTAGTAGTGATGCCGTTCAGTAAGACACCAGCCTCGCCGAAACTCCACCGGCTCTGATTCGTAAGTGCTCGAGACCCGATCCACCCGCAGGAGCGGGGTGCCGGCCTTCACATGCAGTGCGCGCGCCACATCGGGCGGCGCGGTAACCGCCTTGATGCGCTCCTCAGCGCGGATCATGCGCACGTCAAATTCCGCCTCCAGTAGCGCATAAAGTGGGCCACTGTAGTTTGCGAGCCGCTCAGCGGTGAGGCCACGAAAACGTGCCCCGGGCAGCCAGATTTCGTCAAGCACTGTGGGCTCGCCCTCGAGATCGAGTACGCGGCGCACCTGTACCAGCGGTTCCCCTGCGCGCAACCGCAACACGCGGGAAATCTCGGCGGGCCCACGGGCACGACGGCACTCGAGCACCTGGCTCCGCAACACCTGACCCTGTACCGAGCGCTCGCCCGGCATCGCAGAAACCGGCTCACCGCTCGGGTTGGCCTCGGGCAGGTCGTCGGGGCGCAGACGCAGAAACCGGAACTGGGTTCGCACCTCGAGGTGAGACGCGACAAAGGTGCCACGGCCCTGTCGGCGAACCAGCAGATTATCGGCAGCGAGTTCGTCAATCGCCTTCCGGACCGTACCCTGACTCACCCGAAAGCGAGAGGCGAGCTCCATTTCGCTGGGGATGGGTTCGCCCGGCTTCCACTCACCCGCCCGCAAGCGCTTGGTGAGCAGCGTCTTGATCTGGCGATAAAGTGGCGCAAAGCGCGGCGCCACCTCGTCGGAGGATGGCGCGGGAAGCTCTTCTTGCTCGACAGACGCGGTCGTTGCCATGCGGGAATTTCAGCACAGCCTGCGCCCACAGTCCAGTCAATCATGTCTTATATAAGACATAACACTAGATTGACACCATAAAGTACCCAGCCTACACTCGCGCCAGCGTTCCAGCCAGCCGTCGGCGGGCGCCTCGGCGCCGCCCGGCTCTGTTTTCCAACCGAACCGGAATCGAGAGGTTTTCCCCATGGCCAATCCCCCGAAGCGAATCGCGGTCACCGGCGCTGCCGGCCAGATCGGTTACAGCCTGCTGTTCAGACTCGCCAACGGCGACATGCTCGGCAAGAACCAGCCGGTCATCCTCCAGCTGCTTGACATCAGCGCGGCACTGCCGGCAGTGCGCGGGGTGGTGATGGAGCTCGAGGACTGCGCGTTTCCGCTCCTCGCCGGGGTGGTGGTGACCGACGACCCCAGAGTCGCCTTCCGCGACGCCGACTACGCGCTTCTGGTGGGCGCGCGCCCGCGCAGCAAAGGCATGGAGCGGAAAGATCTTCTCGAAGCCAACGGTGCAATTTTCACCGTTCAGGGCCGTGCGCTCGACGAATGCGCAAGCCGCGACGTTCGCGTGCTGGTGGTGGGCAATCCCGCCAACACCAATGCGTACATTGCAATGAAATCCGCTCCGAATCTGCCCAAAAAGAACTTCACCGCCATGCTGCGGCTTGACCACAACCGCGCGCTCTCGCAACTTGCCGCGCGCTCGGGCAAACCGGTCGAATCGATCCAGAAACTCGCCGTGTGGGGCAACCATAGCCCCACCATGTATCCCGACTACCGGTTTGCCACCGTCAGCGGTCAATCGTTGAAAGCCATGATCAACGACGAAGCCTGGAATCGCGACACTTTCATCCCCACCGTCGGCAAGCGCGGCGCCGCCATCATCGAAGCTCGCGGTCTGTCGTCGGCCGCTTCGGCCGCCAACGCCGCCATCGACCACATGCGCGACTGGGTCATGGGCACGGGCGATCGCTGGGTCACCATGGGCATCGCGTCCGACGGCAGCTACGGCATTCCGCAGGACACGATGTACGGATTCCCGGTCACCTGCGCCAACGGCGAATACAGCATGGTGCGCGGCCTCGAGATCGACGACTACAGCCGCCAGATGATGGACCGCACGCTGGCCGAATTGAACGAAGAGCGCGAAGGCATCAAGCACCTGCTCGGCTGACCTTAGCGCCCGAGGGCGAAATCAGGGAGAACACGAACATGAGCCAATCGGCCGGTCGTAAATTTCGGGAAGCCATGGCGGCGGAAACGCCGCTTCAGATACCGGGCGCCATCAACGCCAATCATGCGCTGCTCGCGCAGCACGCCGGATTCCGCGCCATCTACCTGTCGGGCGGCGGTGTCGCGGCGGGCTCGCTCGGGTTGCCCGACCTGGGCATATCGGGCCTGGACGACGTCCTCACAGACGTTCGCCGCATTACAGACGTATGCAGCCTGCCACTGCTCGTTGACGTCGACACCGGCTTCGGTTCGTCAGCGTTCAATGTGGCGCGCACCGTCCGCTCACTCATCAAGTTCGGCGCAGGCGCCCTGCACATTGAGGATCAGGTGGGGGCTAAGCGCTGCGGGC
This sequence comes from Betaproteobacteria bacterium, assembly GCA_018969885.1. Next base: position 2,591 of record JAGWXN010000122.1, read on the forward strand.
ACCGCCCGGGCAAGGAAATTGTCAGCCAGCAGGAAATGGTCGACCGCATCAAGGCGGCAGTCGACGCCCGCACCGATCCGGATTTCTTCATCATGGCCCGCACCGACGCACTGGCTTCGGAGGGACTCGATCGGGCAGTGGAGCGCGCGGTAGCCTGCGTCGAGGCCGGCGCCGATGGCATCTTTCCAGAAGCCATCACCGAGCTCTCCATGTACAAGGCGTTTCGCGATGCGGTGGGGGTCCCCATCCTCGCCAACATCACCGAGTTTGGCCAGACGCCATTGTTCACGGTGAATGAGCTCGCCTCAGTCGACGTTGACATCGTCCTGTATCCGCTCTCAGCCTTCCGGGCCATGAACAAGGCCGCTGAGCTCACCTATCGCACGCTTCGTACCGAAGGCAGCCAGCAGTCCATCATTGGCCACATGCAGACGCGCAAAGAGCTCTACGACTCAATCGGCTACTGGGACTTCGAGCGCAAGCTCGACGAGCTGTTCGCCAAGAGCAAATGATCTTCTTTCGATACTGACACCGCGACGTGGCGCCTTCGCGCTGCGCTTCGCTCTTCGGAGACCGTTCATGTCCGCAGACACCCCCGTAGCTGGCCCCAAACCCAAGAAATCCGTCGCCTTGTCGGGCGTTGCCGCAGGCAATACCGCACTGTGTACCGTTGGGCGTAGCGGTAACGACCTTCACTATCGCGGCTACGACATCCTTGACATCGCCGAGGCCACCGAGTTTGAGGAGATCGCCTATCTTCTGGTCCACGGCAAGCTCCCCACCGTGGCCGAACTGGCCGGCTACAAGGCCAAGCTGAAGGCGCTCCGCGGCGTGCCGGCCAACGTAAAAGCCGTGCTCGAATGGCTGCCTGCATCCGCTCACCCGATGGACGTCATGCGCACTGCCGTATCGGCGCTTGGCTGCCAGCTTCCCGAGAAAGACGACCATGCGGCCCCAGGTGCGCGCGACATCGCCGACCAGCTGATGGCTTCGCTCGGCTCCATGCTGCTCTACTGGTATCACTACAGCCACAACGGCAAACGCATCGATGTCGAGACCGATGACGATTCCATCGGCGGTCACTTCCTGCATCTGCTGCACGGCCAGGCGCCCTCTGATCTGTGGGTTCGTGCCATGCACACCTCGCTCAACCTGTATGCCGAGCATGAATACAACGCCTCCACCTTTGCGGCCCGCGTCGTGGCGGGCACAGGGTCCGACATGCACTCGGCCATCGCGGGTGGCATTGGTGCGCTGCGCGGGCCCAAGCACGGCGGCGCCAACGAAGTCGCTTTCGAAGTCCAGAAGCGCTATGACAACCCCGATGAAGCCGAGGCCGATATTCGTCGCCGTGTGGAGGCGAAAGAGGTCGTCATAGGCTTCGGCCACCCGGTTTACACGATCGCTGATCCGCGTAACAAGATAATCAAGGAAGTGGCGAGGCGGCTGTCCAAATCAGCTGGCGACATGAAAATGTTCGACATCGCGGTACGAATTGAATCAGTGATGGCTGATGCCAAGCGAATGTTCGCCAATCTCGACTGGTTCAGCGCCGTGAGCTATCACATGATGCGCGTACCCACCAGCATGTTCACGCCGCTCTTTGTGATTTCGCGGACATCGGGCTGGGCCGCGCATGTGATCGAGCAGCGCATCGACAACAAGATCATTCGCCCCAGCGCCAACTATGTTGGCCCCGAGAACCGCAAGTTTGTTCCCATTGAGAAGCGTCGCTGACGCGCCCTGACTTCCAACCCATCATCCGCCGAGGCCACCATGCCGCATAACGCCTTCAAGACCCTCAAAGACTTCAAGATGGAGTCCGGCAAGACCGGAAAGCTCTACTCGCTGCCGGCGCTTGCGCGCAAGTTCCCCAATGTCAACCGTCTGCCGGTGTCGATCCGTATCGTGCTCGAGTCGGTGCTGCGTAATGTAGACGGCAAGAAAGTCACCGAGGCCCACGTTGAGCAGCTCGCCAACTGGAAACCGAACGCCGAGCGGATCGACGAAATCCCGTTCATTGTCGCCCGCGTTGTGCTTCAGGATTTCACCGGGGTGCCACTTCTGGCCGACCTCGCTGCCATGCGAAATGTCGCGAGCGGCATGGGCCGCGATCCCAAGCGGATCGAGCCACTGGTTCCGGTCGACCTGGTGGTGGACCACTCGGTCATGATCGATCACTTTGGGTCGGCGAAGGCGCTCGATCTCAATATGAAGCTCGAGTTCCAGCGCAACCGCGAGCGCTATCAGTTCATGAAGTGGGGCATGCAGGCGTTTGACACCTTCGGTGTTGTGCCCCCAGGCTTTGGCATCGTGCACCAGGTCAACCTGGAATACCTGGCACGAGGCGTTCATCGCAACGCCGACAAGGTGTATTACGCCGACTCGCTGGTGGGCACCGACAGCCACACCACCATGATCAACGGAATCGGCGTGGTGGGCTGGGGCGTGGGCGGCATCGAAGCCGAGGCCGGCATGCTGGGACAACCGGTTTATTTCCTGACGCCCGACGTGGTCGGGGTCGAATTGTCCGGGCGCCTGCTCGAGGGCCTCACCGCCACCGACGTGGTCCTCACCATTACCGAAATGCTCCGCAAAGCCAAGGTGGTGGGTAAGTTCGTGGAGTTCTTCGGCGAAGGCACCGAGCGTTTGTCGGTCACCGATCGGGCCACCATTGCCAACATGGCACCCGAGTACGGCGCCACCATGGGTTTCTTCCCAGTCGATGACAAAACCATTGACTACTTCAAGGGCACCGGCCGCACTACCGCCGAGATCGACGCGTTCAAGAGCTGGTTCAAGGCCCAAGGGATGTACGGTGTTCCGAAGGCGGGCGACATCGACTACTCCACGGTTCTGAAGCTTGATCTGGGCACGGTGGTGCCGTCACTCGCCGGCCCGAAGCGTCCGCAGGACCGCATCGAGATCGGCAAAGTCGCTTCCACCTTCGCCGACCTCTACTCCAAACCCGCTGCACAAAACGGGTTCAATCTGCCCGCCGACTCGCTCAATACCGTCCACAAGAACGCCGACGGCGTTGAAGTCCAGAACGGCGACGTACTGATTGCAGCTATCACCTCGTGCACCAACACTTCCAACCCGGGCGTGCTGCTGGCTGCCGGTCTGCTTGCCAAGAAGGCCGTTGAGGCTGGGCTCAAGGTGGGCAAACACATCAAGACCTCGCTTGCACCGGGCTCGCGCGTGGTCACCGAGTACCTGGAGAACGCCGGTCTGCTGCCCTACCTTGAGAAGCTCGGCTTCTCTGTGGCCGCCTACGGTTGCACCACGTGTATCGGTAATGCCGGTGACCTCACGCCGGCCATGAACGAAGCGATCACCAAGAACGATCTCATCTGCGCCGCAGTGCTGTCTGGTAACCGCAACTTCGAGGCCCGTATCCATCCTAACCTCAAGGCAAATTTCCTCGCGTCGCCGCCCCTGGTCGTCGCCTACGCCATCGCAGGAAATGTGCGCGTCGATCTCATGACCGAGCCAGTGGGCAAAGGCAAGGGTGGAAAAGACATCTACCTCGGCGACATCTGGCCCTCGAGTGATGAAGTCAATGCGCTCATGAAACACGCCATGAACCCGAAGATGTTCAAGGGTAACTACGCGCAGGTGAAGGAAAATCCGGGTGCGTTGTGGGAGAAGATCAAAGGTGTGAGCGGTCAGGTTTATGACTGGCCATCGTCCACTTACATTGCCCGCCCGCCCTTCTTCGACGATTTCGGCATGACCCCGCAGGACTCCTCGGGCACCATCGCCGACGCGCGGGCCCTCGCTCTCTTTGGTGACTCCATCACCACTGACCACATTTCGCCGGCCGGCTCCATCAAGGAATCGTCACCTGCGGGTAAATGGCTGCTCGAGCATGGCGTAGCCAAGGCTGACTTCAACAGTTACGGTTCGCGTCGTGGCAACCATGAAGTGATGATGCGCGGCACCTTTGCCAACGTCCGAATCAAGAACCTGATGCTCCCGGCTGCGGCCGACGGCAGCCGCGAGGAAGGCGGCGTCACGCTCCTGCAGCCCAGCGGCGAGAAACTGTCCATCTACGACGCAGCCATGCGCTATGTCGCGCAAGGCACCCCCACCGTGATCTTCGGTGGCGAGGAGTACGGCACCGGCTCTTCCCGTGATTGGGCCGCCAAGGGCACCCAGCTTCTGGGTGTTCGCGCGGTCGTCGCGCGAAGCTTCGAGCGTATTCACCGCTCGAACCTGGTTGGCATGGGCGTGCTGCCGTTGCAGTTCAAGGGCTCCGATTCATGGCAGTCGCTAGGTATTAACGGTGACGAAACCTTTGACATTGAAGTGCCGGACGAGCTCAAGCCGCAGCAGGACATCACGCTGGTCATTCGTCGCGCCGACGGATCGACCCAGAAGGTGAAGCTGTTGTCGCGAATTGATACCGCGATCGAGGTCGATTACTACAAGCACGGCGGGATCCTGCCGTATGTGCTGCGTGATCTCCTCGCTGCTTGATCTCCTCGCTGCTTGATCTCCTCGCTGCGTGATCGTCAGCTGAACACCAGATCACCAAACCGGGCGCTGAACACGGCGCCGGTTTGGTCGCCGTCCGAGCCCACCGCCACCGCAACCGGGGTCGGGGTGGGTCCCGGATAGCGCGCACCAAACGCACGCTGAAAATCACGCTGCCAGTCGCACTCCTCCTCGTACCACTGTCCGGCGACCGCCTGGGCCCGGGCGACTCTCATCATCACCCGATCTGTAAATGGCGATGGCACCAGTCGGTCATCGGCCGGCCCGGCATGGAGCAGATAAACCAGCGTGGCCGCAGGGACACGCTCACCCTGCAACAGGCTTGCTCCGCCCAGCACCACCCGATCCGCCAGCGACAAGCGGTCATCGGGAAGGTCGAACATCAAGTAAATGCGGGCCGCGAAGTCATCGCGCTCGCGCTGCCCCACTGCCGCGAGCGGAGGAAAGCCCTCCGCCCGCCAGCGCCAGCGCATGAGCCGTCCTCGAACCGGCGCCCGTAATCGGGCGATGAGCGCCGACGCGGACGCCGCTACGTCCACCCCCAGGACCACTGTGCCCTGATCGTTGATCAAACGATAGCGATTCGCTGCAACGCCTCGTACGAGTCGATGTCGCCAGTCGTCAGGTTCATCGCTCGCACTGCCCGCGCCCAGCGGGCCTGGTGACCGGCTTGCGGAGGCGGCATGATTCGCGGCAGCGGGCTCATCAGACGGAACAATGAGCCGTCCGGCGCTTTGTTCGCTGAACCGCGGTGGTTGAGCAGCGGGGCTGCCCCCTTTGACGGCGCTCGCCTGGGCAAAACCGCGCCCGGGCTGCATGAGTGACGCGCATACGCCACCGATCAGGAGGGCGCTGCCCCGACCGATAACGCGGCGGCGCTCGCTACTCATGAGGTCTGCCAGCGCGCCCAGCCCGCAGCATCATCCACGTCCCAAAGCGTGCGAAGCAACCGATAGCGACGGCGCGCAGCATCAAGGCGCCCTACCGTCTGAAGCATCACTTCCGGATGGCTCCACGTCATCGCCTCAAAGATGGGGGGCAGCTCCCCGGCAACGCCCACCAGCAGATAGCCGCCGTCTTCCGTAGGTGAGAACACCACGCTGGTATCGTCGTCTGTGGAAAGTACGGCGACCGCCTCCGCAATATCTGCCGCATCAATCACCGGACTGTCGCAACCCAACAGCACCACGCGCTCGCCGCGCGACAGCCCCGCCGCCATGGCATTGGCCATTCGCTCGCCCAGATCCGCGCCGAGCTGATGGGATAGATCGAAACCGAAGCGTCTGGCGAGGAGTGCGCATTCCCCTGCTGAATCATCACCCGCAATGCATAACTCGCGGATAACGTTTGGTACGCGCGCCACCTGCTCAAGCGTTCGCTCGAGCAGCTGCCGATATGTCGCGAGAGCCACCGACTCGCCAAGCGTCGCAGCCAATCGTGTTTTCACCTCCCCAGCACGTGGAACTTTGGCAAACACAATGACGCGGGATGGACTCGGCGCCGATGCGCTGATGGGCGCCGCTCCGTAATAGAAGCGGTGGAGCAGGTGTGGTGACACACCCAGCGCATGGAGTGCACGAAGCCCCCACATCAGCAGGATGGTGCGCAGGATTCCATGTTGCTCCCAGCGGCGCGCCGAGACCACCACGCGCTCCGTGAGGCAAGCAGGCCGGCCACTTGTCCTCAGCAGTCGCTGCGACATCCGGACGTCTTCCATCAGCGCCACGTTGGGCCAACCGTCAACCCGTAACCACGCTTCGCGCGTGACGAAGATCGCCTGATCCCCGGTTGCGATGCCACTCAGACGCGATCGCAGGTTCATGAGCGCCCCAACCATCCGAAGTACGGGGTGCGAGGTGTTCAGACTGACATCGAAGCGCCCCCAATTTGCCCCTCCGCGAACTGCGCGTTCAATCGCAGCCCGCCAATCAGGCGGTAACAACACATCGGCATGGACAAACAAAAACACATCAGCCGCCGCAAACAGCCTTGCACCCTCGTTCATCTGCCTTGCACGCCCTCGGGGACTGATCGCGACCCGCATCCCCGCAGCAAGCGCCGCCACCACGGTGAGATCGGTGCTGCCGCCATCGACGATCACCAGGTCGTCGCGGTTATCGGCGAAAGGAGCCAGAGCGACGGCCAACCTGAGCGCCTCGTTCAGCACCGGCATCACGATCGCTATTCGCAGGCGGTCTTGGCCATGGGCGTGGGCTGCTGGAGCGCTGCCAGCCGGTCGGGTCATCGCCGCAGCCATCGGTGCCAGCGCTCAAGCCAGGTCAGCACGAACGCAGGCGCATGGTCGCGCTGCCATTGCGACGCGACCGCTCGACCCGCGTCGGTCCACCCCGGATAGGCGATCATCATCGACATGAGGCGTCGCAGCCCCAACTTCTCACGGATCGCAAGCGTAAACAGCGAGATGAGTTCGCCTGCCCTTGCGCCCACAACCGTGGCACCCACAATCCGGTCGCTACCCTGCGCGGTCA
>JAGWXN010000601.1 GCA_018969885.1 Betaproteobacteria bacterium
CCGGCCATCGCCCCATTGCCGACGCTACCTGCGTGGCACTCAGTCGCGAGGCGGGCGCACTGGTGCTTGGCAAAACCGCCTCCACCGAATTTGCCTATCGTCATCCCAGTGCCTGCACCAATCCGCACAACCCTGCGCACTCGCCTGGCGGCTCGTCGTCGGGCTCGGCTGCCGCCGTGGCGGACTTCATGGTGCCGCTCGCGGTCGGCACGCAAACAAGCGGTTCGGTCATCCGACCCGCCGCTTACTGCGGGGTTCATGCCATCAAGCCGGGCTACGGCGAGCTGAGCTTCTCTGGGGTGCGTCATCTCTCCGAAAGCCTCGACACCCTGGGTTGCATGGGGCGAAGCATCGAGGATCTTTCGCTCTTTCTAGCCGCTTTGCAGATGCGTGAATACCGTGCGGTGGGCAACGGCCTCACGCGCGCCCCGCGGCTTGCCATTTACCGAAGCGACCTTTGGGACGATGCCCGGCCCGATGCCCGCAAGCAATTTGATGCCGTCATCGAGCGACTCGGTCGAGCGGGCGCCGAACTCACCGAAGTGGCCAACCCCGGGCTCGACCAAAGGCTGCTCGATGCCTGCTGGCTGGTCACCAAATTCGAGGCAGGCCGGGTGCTGGTACACGAATACCGCCGACATCGCGATGCGATGTCGGCCGCCGCGCAGGCGCTGGTCAACGACGCCAAGGGTATCGATCTTCCTTCCTACCATGCAGCCGGTGCTGAGCTCGAGCGCGGCCGTAATCACCTGCTCGCGCAGCTCGCGCCGTTCGACGCCACACTCACCCTGTCCGCTGTCGGCGAGGCGCCGCTCGGCCTTCACGACACCGGGCCCGTTCTGTTCAACTATCTCTGGACCCTCGCATGGACACCGGCGCTTAATCTGCCGGTGATGAAAGGCGATAGTGGTCTACCCATCGGCCTGCAGGTGATTGGTCCACGGCGCGGTGAACACGCGCTGCTCGCCACCGGCCGCTGGATCGAGCGGCAGCTTGCCTGAGGAAATCCGCCATGAATGATCTGAGCCGCCCCGCCGCGCCCGCCATGCACCAGCAGCCCATCCCCAGGCCCTATGCCTGGCGGCGGGACGATGTCAGTGAAAGCGACTGGCGTGTACCCGTTCCTGAGCGTGCGGTCGCAGAAATTGATGAGGTGATAGCGATTCTTCGCGCCAATCCCATGGATATCCGCGCGCTCTGCCTCGATGACTATCCGCTGGATGCCTGCCGCGCGCTCATGAAGGAGGTACGAAAGCGGCTCGATGAAGGCATGGGCATGGCGGTGCTCGACCGGCTTCCCGTGGAGCGGCACGACAAGGAATCGCTCACCGCCATTTACTGGATGCTGTCCTCGATGATCTCAAGGCCGGTGGCGCAGTCTTATGACGGCCGACTGCTCTATGACGTCCGAGACACCGGAAAGAAAACCGACACCCGAGTGCGGGCTGACCTCACCAACCAGGAAATCTCCTGGCACAGCGATTACGGCTTTAACTATCCGCCCCCGTACCTGG
>JAGWXN010000602.1 GCA_018969885.1 Betaproteobacteria bacterium
GATGGACGAGATGGAACGCGACTGGCAAAAAATCCGTGTGCTCGATCTCCGGCACGCGCCGCCCTGCGAAGCGCTGCTGCGCGACGCGGGCTATGTCCCGCCGCGTTGATCCGGTGACCCGAGCAGACCTTCCACTTCGCGGGCCAGCGCCAGAAATTCGCTGCTTCTGACGCTGGAGCGCCGCCAGGCCAGCCCCAGATCGCGATAGGCGCCGGCCGCAGCGCCCTCACTCACCACCACGTCCGTTCCGCGCAGGATGCCCGCGTCGATTGCGATCTGGGGCAGGAAACTCACCCCCAGATCCAGATTCACCATCTGCACCAGCGTGTGCAGGCTGGCCAGCGAGTATTGATTGATTTTCGAAGCCTCGCGCAGCCGGCAGGCATCGATCGCGTGCTGGCGCAGACAGTGACCTTCTTCGAGCAGCAGAATCCGGCCGTCGGGGATCTCGCTGTAGTCGCGCGGCGGCCGCGCAGCCAGCGGATTGTCGCGATGACAGATGAAGCGGAAGGGGTCGCGCCCGATCGCAACCGTGGCGATATTCGGCGCCGACCAGGGGAGCGCGATCAGCGCCACGTCGAGTACGCCCTGGTGCAGATCGTCCAGCAGGCGGTGCGTGAAATCCTCCTTGATGCGGGGCTCCAGCAGCGGAAACTTTGCGCCCGTGCGCGCCAGCAGTTGCGGCAGCAGAAACGGCGTGATGGTCGGGATGACGCCGATTTTCAGCGGACCCTTCAGTTCACCGCGCCAGCCGCGCGCGATATCGGTCAGTTCGCCCGCCGCGAGCAACAGCGGTCGTGCCCGCTCGACCAGCGCGAGCCCCAGTGCGGTGAAATTGATCGTCTTGTTCGTGCGCTCGACCAGCACCCCGCCGAGTTGTTCCTCCAGATTCAGAATCGCTGCGCTCAGGGTGGACTGGCTGACCGCACAGGCGCTCGCCGCGCGGCCGAAATTAGCCTCGTCGTGGAGCGCGACCAGGTATTGCAGCGAACGCAGGGTCGGCAGGTGCTTCATCGTTTTTTTCCATCGCGGTCATCGGGACAAGTCATTGTACGCAGGCAGGGGCGGCGTCGTTTCATGTGCGCCGTGAAATCAAGTCGACGGTGCTTCCCGGACCGCGACCTTCAAAACCCCTGAAACTGGAGGAGACCTTGCATGAAAACCGTAGGCGAACAGATCCCCGCTTTCTCCGTGACCGGCGTGAAGCCCGGCTTCAACGAGCATGAGGAGAAGGGCGTCAGTGCGTTCGAAACCATTACCGAGGCGAGTTTCCCGGGCAAGTGGAAGATCATCTACTTCTACCCGAAAGACTTCACCTTCGTGTGCCCGACAGAAATCGTGGCCTTCGCCAAACTGAACCGGGAGTTTGCCGACCGCGACGCGGTGCTGCTTGGCGGCAGCACCGACAACGAGTTCTGCAAGCTCGCCTGGCGGCGCGGTCACCCGGACCTCGACCGGCTCAACCACTGGGCCTTCGGTGACACGAATGGTTCGCTGGTCGATGGTCTCGGCG
>JAGWXN010000603.1 GCA_018969885.1 Betaproteobacteria bacterium
AAGCCATGGAAATGCTCGCCAAGGACATGGGCGTCAAGATCGAGTGGGTTCCTGCCGAGTGGGCCACGATCGTCGCTGGGATCACCGCCAACCGGTTTGACATCTTCTCCGGCGCCTCGCTCAGCATCGCCCGGGCCAAGACCGTTGCATTCTCTGACCCCTACACCGAGGCGGGCACTGTGCCGCTGGTTCGCAAGGCCGACGCTGGCAAGTTCAAGAGCTGGTCAGACCTCAACCAGCCTGGCGTCGTGGTCGCGGTCCTGATGGGGACGGTCTTCGAGGAGCAGGCTCGCGCGCACTTCCCGAAAGCAACCGTGCGCTCGATCGAAAAGCCCGCGACGGGCTTCCAGGAGGTCCTCGCCGGACGGGCACAGGCGACGATCACCAGCAACGTCGAGGGAGCGACGCTGGTGAAGACCCACAATGCACTGGGCATGGTGACGGGCGCCGAGTTGCGTAACAAGCGGCCCTTCGCATACCCGCTCCCCCAAGGTGATGCGACCTGGATCACCTTCGTCAACAACTGGATCGCGCTCAAGAAGTCTGAAGGCTTCTTCCAGCAGCTCGAACAGAAGTGGCTGGGCGGCGAATAATCGCCTTGCTGGCTGGCGCGGCACTGCTCTTCCTCGCAGGCTGCGCCAGCTCCTCCAGCGACTATAGCTGGGGTTGGTATATCTTCGACCCTGGCACACCCAAGGGTCGCAGCAATCTCCAATTCATGGCCGACGGGCTGTGGCTCACGATCTCGCTGGCGGTCTGTGCGATCCTGATCTCAGTGCTGCTCGGCATCACGCTCGCGCTCGGCGCGCTGTCGGGATCGCGCCTACTGCGGTCGGTGTCGCGCGTCTACGTCGAATGCTTCCGCGCGATTCCCTTGCTGGTTTTGCTGCTTTGGGTTTATTACGGCCTGCCCGTGCTCACGGGGCTTCAGTTCGGCGCCTTTGCGGCCGGCGTGATCTCGCTCGCCCTCTCGGATGGCGCCTTCGAGGCCGAGGTTTTCAGGGCCGGCATCCAGTCCGTTGGCAAAGGCCAGCGCGAGGCGGCCTACTCGCTCGGCCTGTCGCGGGCCTACACCTTTCGGTTCATCATCTTCCCGCAGGCGATCCGCACCATCCTGCCGGCACTGGGCAATCAGTTCGTCTATGTTCTCAAGATGAGCTCGCTGGTCTCGGTGATCGGCCTGCAGGAACTGACCCGACGGGCTAACGAGCTCAACGTCACGGAATACCGTCCGCTGGAGATCTATTCGCTGCTGGTCCTGGAGTATCTGCTGCTGATCCTGCTCACTTCCTGGGGGGTCCGCCGGCTCGAGGCCCGACTGAACCGCACGCCGCTCTGACATCGCCGACGCGACACCCAAACGACCGACCATGCTTCTCTCCGACAGCAGTTGGCCTGAAATCCAGGAGTATCTGACCCACTCCCGGGCGATCGTGATTCCGACGGGGTCCACCGAGCAGCACGGTCCGGTGGGCGTCATCGGCACCGACTCGGTCACCGCCACCGCCATT
>JAGWXN010000604.1 GCA_018969885.1 Betaproteobacteria bacterium
CTAGATTTTATACGAACGCGACGAATCGACCAAACGGCGAGCGCCGGCTACGCCAATGGTCAGCTGCGCGCACGCGACTAGAGGTCAGGCTTCCAACTGCCGTCAATATCGCCCAGCATCACGCCAATCCAGTTCGCGGGCGCTGAGTCCACCGCATTTTCGGGTGGCTCGCTCCAGGTAACGGATTTACGCGAAAGCCCTGCAAGTTCGACACCTTCGGGCACGAACAACCATTTCGACCGCCCTTCGAGGTGACCGCGATCCACTACGGCGCTGAGCAGCGACTCGGCATCGCCTCGATCGATCACTCCATTGCCGTCGATGTCAGCGGCAATCAACTGGAATGGGTCAACGTCAGTTGACTCACCCGCACCGTCGGATCCGGCACTGAACTTCCGCCCGTGCGCGAGTTTCAGCGCTGCCAGTACGTCAGCCGCGCCGACCGCGGAACGCTCCGAACCGACCTCCTGGGCCGAAGCCCGGACTGCAAAGCGGTGGAAATCGATGCCCTCCACCGCGAACCGGTCAGCGCCTGCCATTTCCTGCAATATCGACGTCGCCTTCGCGCCTGCGCCAAGCCCGACACCCGCGCCGACCGCAGCATCGCTCGCGGCATCCGTCCCAGACACATCGCCCGCTTGTTTCTTCGACCAGTGCATCAGTCTGCCGGCGACCAGCTTGGCAGTCTCGTCGACGCCAAAACTGCGCGTCATGATTTCGGGCTGCCCCGCCGCCTCGGTCACCGACATCCTGAAGGACACCTCGCGGCCGGCGAGCAAAGGCATCACGGGCAGCTTCATGCCGGTGGCGCCTTCGATCACCTTGTCGCCCACTCGCCATTCATATTCGATCCGGGTATGGCCATCGGGCGACGCGGGATCTTGAACCAGATCGAGGCGCGCCTCGATCGGCTCGCGCGCATTGAGCGCGTTGTCGACCATGCGGATGGCATCTTGCGCGAAGCTGAGCCATTTGGCTGGCACCGGACGGCCACCGTCCACGGGATCGACCACCGCGGCAGGAGGGTGGTCATCCACAACATCATCATGATCGCCTGGTTTGGGGGCAACGGGCGGTAGCACCGCCCCATCGTCGTCAGGCTTAGCGAGCGGCGGGGTGCCATGGCCCATCGGCAGCTTCGCGACAACCTCCCAGGTACTGTCGGGAGGCGTCCAGCCCGTGCCGGGCGCAATGAAAATCTGCCCGGTCGACTCATTCAGCCAGCCGATCAGCGCCTGCGCGGCCGCCCCGGCCTCCGCAGGCGGCTTGAAGCCCAGGTCGTTCGCCAGCTCGCCTACCGCTTCACGGCCATCGTGCAGCACCGCCATGGCCTTGCGAAGGCTCAACCACTCTGCATCGGTCAGCTCACGCGCAACCGACCAGGCATCTTTCAGCGAGGGATTAGGCGGGAGCGGGGGCTGTACCGCCCCATCGTCGTCAGGCTTGGCAATCGGAGGAGTGCCATGGCTCATCGGCAGCTTCGCGACAACCTCCCAGGTACTGTCGGG
>JAGWXN010000605.1 GCA_018969885.1 Betaproteobacteria bacterium
ATGGCGCGTTATCGCGCGAGCGTCGATCGCGAAGGGCGAGTGCTCGCCGTGCATGGGCGCACCGCCGGACAGTCGCTACTCGGCTACAAGGGCATGCGACCGGATCCGAAGATGCCGGACTTCTCCTCGGCCTTTGGCATCATCCCCGTCGAGTACGACATGCCAAATCGCTGGGCCGACTGGGTCGAAGTCGCCGCACCGGTGCCGGTCGGTTTCTGGCGGGCCGTCGGCGCCTCGCAGAACGGTTTCTTTGCCGAATCCATGATGGACGAATTGGCGCACGCCGCCGGGCGCGATCCGTTGGAGTTTCGTCGCGGCTTGCTCGGCAGTAATCCGCGTGCGCTCGCCGTGCTAGAGCGGCTGGCTCAGGAGTCGAACTGGGCTTCACCGCTTCGCAAAGGCAGCGGTCGGGGCGTGGCACTGAGCACCGGCTTCGGCAGTATCTGCGGCCAGGTGTTCGAAGTGTCGGCCAAGGGGTCGTCGATCCGTATTGATCGCGTCACCTGCGTCTACGACTGTGGCCCCGTGCTCAACCCGAGCACGGTCGAGGCACAGCTTGAGGGTGGCATTGCCTACGGCTTGTGCGCCGCGCTCGATGGCGAGATCAGTATCGAGGGTGGCAAGGTGCAGAACTCCAACTTCCACGACCAGTCACTGCTGCGTATCACCGAAATGCCGCAGATCAAGGTCGTGCTGCTCGAGTCCGAGCACCGCATCGGCGGTGTGGGCGAGGGCGGCGTTCCGCCCGTGGCGGCTGCGCTGGTGAATGCCATTTTCGCAGCCACCGGCAAGCGCTACCGCAGCCTGCCGCTGCGCAAGGCCGGGCTCGAGTTCAGCGTGCAACGCGCCTGAGGCGCGCGTCGTCAGCTGAACTCGCCCTTGTCGGGCAGGGCCACCATCAGGAAGTGACAGGGCTCTTCGCCGACCACCTCGATCTTGTGGCCCTGGCCGCGCGTATCCCACAGCGTCAGCATGTCGCCGCGCACGAAGTGCCGCGTGTCGCCGTTGCTGACCGTGAAGTTGATCTGTCCTGAGAACACGGCCATGAACATCAGATCGGGGACGGTGGCGAAGTCCACCTTGTGACCCGGCTTGGCGAGACCCATTTTCCAGTACAGAACGTTCTGGTTTTTCGAGGAGATGCGCTGCGCCGTGCCGTATTGCGGCAGGTCGACCTCTTTGAAAAAAGAGTGACCGTGCTCGTCGACGTCGATATTGACGAATTTCATGCGCGCGGCCTCACTTCTTGAATTCGTAGACGTTGGTGCCAGGGAAGGTCAGGCTCAAGGTGATCACCGGTTCGCGACTGCGCGCGAACGACGAGTGGTGCAGGCTTGGCCCCGTGACGACCACGCCTTCGCCCATTCCCGAGCGGCGGATCTCCCCGCTTTGCAGCGTGTTGTCGAGTTGACCCGACATCGCCCACACCATGCGCGGCTGATTGGTGAGGTGCATCTCGTGAGGCCCGCCGCCCACAGGTTCGCCGGGCTGGTTGATCGAGAT
>JAGWXN010000123.1 GCA_018969885.1 Betaproteobacteria bacterium
TTCCATGTCCTCTGTTGTCATCACCCCGGTCATCCTTTGTGGCGGATCGGGGACTCGCCTCTGGCCGCTCTCACGCAAGAGTTTCCCCAAGCAGTTTGTGCCGCTGGTCGGTGACCAGAGCCTGCTCGAGCTCACGCTGCGGCGAGTGGCGCCGCTCGGCGAACAGGTGCTGATGGTGGCGGCCGATGAGCACCGGTTCATGGTGCTGGAGGCGCTGGACGCGGCAGGCGTGTCGGGAGCCATGCTGCTTGAGCCGGCGGCCCGCAACACCGCAGCGGCGATGGCGCTCGCCGCGCTCTATCTGCGCGCGGGGGGCCAGTCTGATGCGCTCATGCTGTTCTGTCCGTCGGATCATCACATCCCGGATGCCGCGGCGTTTGCGGCCACGGTGGCTGATGGGGTGGCCGCGGCGCAGTCTGGTGCCATCGTCACGTTTGGCGTCATGCCAAGTTTTCCCAGCACCGCCTATGGCTACATTCGGCAGGGCGCCCCGCGGGCAGACGGTAGCCGGCAGGTCGAGCGCTTCATCGAAAAGCCCAGCGCCACGCGTGCGGGCGAGCTGCTCCTTGAAGGCAACGTGCTCTGGAACGCGGGCATCTTTCTCGCGCGGGCCGACACCCTGATCGAAGCGCTCGAGCGTCACGCCTCGGACATCGTCACGCAGGTCGCGCGCGCGCTCGAGGGTGCGCATCGCGAGACGCTGCCTGCCCGGGGACCGGGCGGGCAGGTGCCCCTGGTGCGGCCCGCGGTCGAGCTTTTCTCGGCCACCCGGTCCCAGAGCATCGACTACGCGGTCATGGAGAAACACGACCAGGTGGCCGTCGTGCCTTTTTCCGGGCAGTGGAGCGATGTGGGCAGCTGGAACGCGGTGGCCGACCTCACTGCACCCGACCCTCAGTCAAACCGGCTTCAGGGCCAGGGCATGGTGCACGAAGCACACAACACCTTTGTTCATGCGCCGCACCGGCCGGTGGTGGCTCTGGGCACCCGCGATCTCCTCATCATCGACACACCCGATGCGGTGCTGGTCGCGCACCGCGACCATGCCGAGCAGGTGAAAGAGGTGGTTGCCCGGCTGGAGGGACAGCGCTGCGCGCAGGCGGTGAGTCATCGCAAGGTGTCCCGCCCCTGGGGTTGGTATGACAGCGTCGATCAGGGCGAACGGTTTCAGGTGAAGCGGATTGGGGTCAAGCCCGGCGCGAGCCTGAGCCTTCAGAAGCACCACCATCGCGCCGAGCACTGGATTGTGGTGAAGGGCACGGCCGAGGTCACGCGCGGAGCCGACACGTTTCTCCTGAGTGAAAACCAGTCCACCTACATTCCGGTGGGGGAAGTTCACCGGCTTCGCAACCCCGGCAAGATCGAGCTCGAAATGATCGAAGTGCAGTCCGGCGGCTATCTGGGCGAAGACGATATCGTGCGGCTGGAGGACACCTACGGCCGGGCTGCCCGCTGAAGTTTGGCGGCGGCGAGGTCGTCTCGCCGCTTGTCTTCGATGGTTAACGCGCCGTGATCAGCCGCACCAGCTCGGGCAGCATCGCCTGCGGCTCGGTCTGAGTCGCGTGTCGGAGCGAGGCGAGCACGGCCTCAGCCACCGTTCGGTCTGCGCCGGTATCGGTTGCCATGGTTTCGTAGTAGCCCAGGTCCTTGCAGGCGTTCGCGATGCTGAAACGCAGCGCCCCAACGTCTCCTGTCAGCAGGAAGGGCTTGAGGCGATCGAGTGCAATGCCGCCACCGCCACCGCGGTCAAGCACGCCTACGAACACGTCGGCCGGCACGCCAGAGCGTTGCGCGCAGGCGGCCGCCTCAGCGATCAGGGTGACCAGTCCCAGCGACACAAAGTTGTGCAGCAGTTTCATGCGATGCCCGGCGCCCACGGGCCCCGCATGAAAGACGGTTTCGGAAAAGCAGGCCAGCACGGGCCGGCAGCGTTCTAGGAGGGCAGCGTCACCCCCCACCAGCAGATTGAGCCTGCCCTCGGCCGCCTCCTTGGGCGTGCGGGTCATGGCGGCATCGAGGAAGGTGCCGCCCGCTTTCGCAACAAGGCCCGCCACCCGCTCGGTCGACGAGGGGATGGATGTGGACAGGTCGATGACCGTGGCCCCCGCACGCAGCCCAGCGAGCGCGCCGTCCGGGCCGGTGAGCGCTGCCTCCACCTGAGGGCTGCCGGTCACGCAGACGAGCAGTACGTCCACCTGCTCAGCGAGCGCGCTGGGGCTGTCATGGACCTGCGCACCCGCCGCCACCAGGGAGTCGATCGGCTGGTTGCCGGGATGATTGAGCACGTGCAGGGCGTAACCGTGTTTGAGCAGATTAGCGGCGATACCAACGCCCATCATGCCGACGCCGATCAGTCCGACGACAGTAGCCATAGGGTCTCCAGGCGGGGGGAAGTGGAGTCGTAACTCTACCCCCAGCGGATCGCGCAAACGCAGCCTGCAATGGCACGGGGGTTCGTTTTGCAGTAAGGTTCGTCGGTTTTCAAGGAGATTGAACGATGGCCTATGCGGTCACCGATGATGGGGTGAAGCTCTTCTGCGAATCTACCGGAAGCGGCATTCCTGTTCTTTTCATTCATGAGTTTGCTGGCGATTCCGGAAGCTGGGAACCGCAGGTGCGCCACTTCGGCCGCCGCTATCGCTGCATCACCTACAACGCGCGCGGCTATCCGCCGTCGGACGTACCGCCCACCTCGGCCTCCTACTCGCAGCAGCGGGCGGTGCAGGACGCCATCGCCGTACTCGATCACTTCGGCGTGGCGCGCGCCCACATCGTAGGTCTGTCGATGGGGGGGTTTGCCACCTTGCATCTCGGTATCCATCACCCCGATCGCGCGCTGTCGCTTTGTGTGGCGGGCTGCGGATATGGTGCCGAGCCGGACAAACGCGACCAGTTCCGTCGCGAGTCCGAGGCATCGGCCGCCATGCTGCTGGAACAGGGCATGGATGCGTTCGTCGATCGTTATGCGCTGGGTCCCACCCGGGTTCAGTTTCAGAACAAAGACCCGCGCGGGTTCGAAGAGTTCAAGGCCGACTTTCGCCGGCACTCGGCTCTGGGATCGGCCAATACGCAGCTGGGCGTGCAACGCGAGCGGCCGTCGCTCTTCGATCTGCGTGACGACATGGCTCGGATCAAGGTACCTACGCTCATCCTGAATGGCGACGAGGACTGGCCTTGCCTGCTGCCCGCGCTCATGATGAAGGAAGTCATCTCCTCGGCCGCCATGGCGGTGATCCCCAATGCCGGGCACACCATCAACATCGAGGTGCCCGACGCGTTCAACCGCGAGCTGGGCGAGTTCCTGTCCTGGGTCGATTCAGGCAGCTGGCCGCAGCGGGATCCTCGTGCCATGGGCAAGTCGATTCTCGGCATGGCCAAGTAAGGAGACGATGGTGTCCGTCGGTGGGGTGAATGCAGGGCCCCGGGCGCCTTCGGCGAGCGACAGCATCTTCGATCGCGGACGCCTGGGTGACACCATGCGCGAGCGGCTCGAGCAGATGGCGTTCGCCGAGGAGGCAAGGCGTGCCGCCCGTCCCGACGCAGCGGCCGCGCGTGACCCGATGCGGACCGCGCGGGACGCAGCGAGCCGAGCCAATACGGCGGCGATGGCTGAAGGGGGGCTTTCGCCCTCCACCGCATCAACCAGGAATCGATTCGACGCGCAGCGTGATCAGCTCTCCGGGTCTGCGCTTCAGCCGCGAGAAATCGTCGCTCGGCAGACGGCCCCGCGGGCGGAGTTTGGGCAGCGGTCGTCCATTGACGATGCGCGTGCCGCGGAACGTTCTTCAGGGGATCGCGTACGCGCGCAGCGCTCTGATGACGATCGCATGGCTTCGGTGCGGGTTGATTCACGACGCGCCGAGCGCGTCTCGCGGCGTGATGAGGCCGCGCCTGCGATGGCTACGGCTGCCGAGGATCTTCGCAGCCGCCTGAAAGACGAATCGGTTCGCTCGGCCGATGTCATGACCGAAGCCGCCACGCAGCGGGCGCTGCGCGACTACCTGCGCGCTGGCTGATCCCGTGCTGCGGGACCTGGTGCTGGTGGGCGGTGGCCACGCCCATGTCGGGGTGTTGCGACGCTTTGCGATGCAGCCCGAGCGAGGGGTGCGGCTCACGCTCATCAGCCGCGCATCATCAAGCCCGTATTCAGGCATGCTGCCCGGCTACATTGCCGGGCATTATTCGTGGGACGAGGTGCATATCGACCTTGACCGGTTGTGCCGGTTTGCGCACGCCACACTGATTCGAGCTGAAGTTACCGGTATTGATCGTGCTGCGCGCCGCGTGCGGCTCGCCGGGCGGCCGCCCATCGCGTATGACCTCCTATCCCTCAATCTGGGATCGACACCCAGCAATGATGCCGTGCCCGGAGCGGCCGAGCATGCAGTGGGGGTCAAGCCCATCGACGGCTTCAATGATCGCTGGCTTGCGCTCTACCAGAGGCTTTCAGACCTCCCGCGCCGGGCGAGTATCGCTGTGGTGGGCGCGGGCGCTGCCGGGGTGGAACTTGCCTTTGCGCTGCATGAGCGCCTGGGGGCGCGTCTGCGTGATCTGGGACGGCCTGGTGATGCCCCGCTCATTGCCCTCTACGGTGCCGACCCGCGGGTGCTTCCGACGCATGCCGAAGCGGTCCGTCGCCGGGTGCTCCCGCTGCTTGCAGCGCGAGGCATCGAACTGCGGCTCGGCGCCCCGGTGAAGCGCGTGGAGTCGGGCGCGCTGGTCTGGCGGGACGAGCGGTTCGAGCATGATGAGGTCATCTGGGTGACCCAGGCGGGGGGCGCGCCGTGGTTACGCGACACGGGGCTCGCGCTCGACCGCCACGGCTTCATCGAGGTCGAGCGCAGTCTGCGCTCGCGCACCGATAGGGCGGTGTTCGCCGCTGGCGATATCGTGTCCTTTCCCGGGCGAGCGCTCGAGAAAGCCGGCGTTTTTGCGGTCCGGATGGGGCGGCCGCTTGCCGACAACCTGCGCCGGGCGCTGCGTGGTGAGCCGCTCAAACCCTACCGACCGCAGCGCCACTGGCTCGCGCTGCTTGCGACCGGTGGGCGCCATGCCATCGCCTCGCGCGGGCCGTTCGGTTTCTCGGGCCAGTGGGTCTGGCACTGGAAAGACGGGATCGACCGGCGTTTCATGCGCCGGTTCTCGGACTTCGCCATGCCGCGCGAGGCCATGCCCCGATCTGACTCCACCGAAGGACATCGGCTTGCGCTCGATTCCGCCGAGGCCACGCAGGCGCTGTCGGTCCTTGCCATGCGATGCGGGGGCTGCGGCGCGAAGGTCGGCGCTGACATCCTGTCGCGCGTATTGGCGCGCCTTGAGCCGGCTCATCACCCGGATGTGCTGATCGGGCTCGACGCTCCCGATGATGCTGCGGTGATTTCGCTTCCTCCCGGGCAGGTGCTGGTCCAGAGCGTCGATTTCTTTCGCTCTTTCATTGATGATCCCTGGTTGTTTGGCCGGATCGCAGCCACCCATGCCCTGAGCGATCTGTTTGCCATGGGCGCGGCGCCGCAGAGTGCGGCTGCGCTCGTGACCGTGCCGCCGGCGCTTGACGCCAAGGTTGAGGAACTGCTGGTGCAGTTGATGAGCGGCGCGCTTCAGGTGCTCCGCGAGGCCGGCTGTGCGCTGGTGGGTGGGCATACCGCAGAGGGGCAGGAACTCGCCATGGGTTTTGCGGTGAATGGCACGACACCGGCATCGCTCACAGCGCTCATGCGTAAATCCGGGCTGGTACCGGGGGATGTGCTGGTGCTCACCAAGCCGTTGGGGACCGGCACCCTGCTCGTTGCGCGTGAAATGCTGTCCGCCCGCGGCAACTGGATCGATGCGGCGGTGGCGTCCATGCTTCAGTCCAATCAGGCGGCGGCCCAGTGCCTGCGCGCGCAGGGTGTTCGCGCCTGCACCGACGTGACCGGCTTCGGACTGCTCGGGCATGTGCTGGAGATGGCGCATGCAAGCGGTGTGGGGGCGCGGTTGAGGCTTGCTGCGGTGCCCGCGCTGCCGGGCGCCCTGGCCACGCTTGCGAACGGGCACCGGAGTTCGCTCCATGCCGGCAATCTCCGTATCGCGCCACGGGTGGCCGGCTACGAGCGCCTGTCGGAGGACCCCCGCGTGCAACTCCTCTTTGACCCGCAGACCTCGGGCGGGCTGATCGCAGGCGTACCTGCCGACCGTGCCCGCGAGTGTCTGGCGGCGCTCCACGCGCTGGGCTGCGTGGAGGCTGCGGTGGTGGGTGAGGTGGTGGCGCTTTGCGAGGGAGAGCCGCCGCTCGCGCTGGTTTGAGCGAACGCGCTACCAGACGATCTGACCAACCCATTCCTTGAGCGCGCGTGCGCTCAGGCTAAGTGCGTCGGCCTTCGGGATGAACTGCCGCAGATCCGCATAATCGATGCTCTCGAAATCGGTGGCAACCGGCACCACCTCCAGGCCAGCGGCACGGAAATGCGATATCGAGCGCGCCATGTGCGAGGCCGACGTCACCAGCAGCACCCGGCGGATATTGCGCTCGGCAAGGATCGCTGCGCTGTCGGTGGCATTCTGGCGGGTGTTGCGGCTACGGGCCTCGAGCAGGATGGCTGAATCGGGCACGCCGAAGGCGCGCAGGACCATGCGCATGGCCTCGGCCTCCGACTGCGTATGCGTGGCCGGATCATGACCGCCACTTGCCAGAATCAGCGGCGCTCGTCCGGCATGCCAGAGTCGTGCCGCCTGCCAGATCCGATCCGAGGCTTCGGCCAGATCGGGCCAGGGCCGTGCCTCGGTGGACGGCGACACGCCGCCCCCCAGCAGAACGATGGCGCCAGCCTTCGGGATGGCTGCGATTTGTTCATCGCTCACCACCGGCACATGGTCGCGGCTGACATGGGCCTGGATCCAGTTGGCGGTGATCGGAAGCGACCAGCCAGCCAGCCAGACGAGCGCTGCCAGCGCAACGACAAGCGCGGTTTTTCGCCACTGCGTGAGCCCCAGCAGAAGCGCGACCAGACCCAGTGCGAGCGCGCTCCCGAGCGGCGAGATCAGCGCGGTGAGCAGGGCCGAAAAAACCAGCATGTCGTGATCAGCGTTCAGCGCATGCCGAAACCGAGCGCGCGCAGGGCTTCGGAGAGCCGCTCGCGACCGCGCAGTTCATGCACCCGCTTGGCCGTTTGCAGGCTCCAGTCGGCGGCGCGCATGCCCTGCGAAGCCTGGAACCCGGCGATCGTCTGATCATAGGCGGAGACGTCTGCGGGTTCGGACTGGGCCGAATACTGTTCGTGATGGAGCACTGCCCGCTGCGACAGGCGGGGCTTGATGTCAGCGGTTTGGGCAGAGGGATCTTCAAAGCCCACGCACAGCCCGAAGACAATCATTGCATCGGCGGGCAGGCCCACTTCGGCCGCCACCTTTTCAGGCTCGTTACGCATGGCACCGATATAGACCGTGCCCAGACCGATTGACTCGGCTGCGAGCACCGCGTTCTGCGCGGCAAGTGCCGCGTCAATCACACCCACCAGCAGCATTTCAAGATAACGCGTACCGTGGGGTTCGATGTCGCGCGAGGCAGCGATGCGGTCGAGTCGGGCGAGATCGGCCACCCATAGAAGGAGCAACGGGCAGCGCCGGATGTGTTCCTGATTGCCTGCCAGCAGGGAGAGCCGGGCCTTTCGCGCCGGATCGCGCACCGCAATGACGCTCCAGGCCTGAACATTGGACGAACTTGCTGCCGACTGGCCGGCTGCGACCAGCATCTCGAGCGTGCCATCGGGCAGTGCCTGGTCGCTGAAGGCGCGCACCGACCGGTGTCGGAGCAGGGCGTCGACGATCGTGCTCGCTGGCATGGGAGGCAGGGCGACCTCGGGACCGTAGCGCCGGCGAAGGGCCTCCTCGCGCGGGAGACTTGCGACCTCGTCGGGATGGGCCGGTGGGGTGGCGGGATAGGGGGTGGCGCGAAGCGGAGCATTCATCGAAAGATCCTGGTCGAGGGGTCGAACTCGGCGTGAACCGTGTGCGCGGTTGCGGCCGGTATCAGCGAAGCCCCCGAGTGTATCGTCCACGCGCTGATCGCACCCGAGCGGCCGACCGGAATCGATGTGTTCCCGCGGGGTTGCCCAAAACCCTGCATTTGCGCGGGGAGGCCGCCGTCGCTATGGTCGCGGCCATGTTCAAGGGCAATAAGCAATACCTCCCCAGTAAGCCGTGTGCGGCCTGCGGTCGCACCATGACCTGGCGCAAGGCCTGGGCGCGCAACTGGGACTCGGTTCGCTATTGCTCGGAGCGGTGCCGCCGCGCGCGGCCTGCGCCGGGCTGAGTGCGGATCAACCGTTTACCGAAAGCAAGCCATGCCCCCTCGCTCGAGCAGCCAGCCGCCTCCGCCGCGTAAGCCCCGCCACTGGGTGCTGGTGCTGGGCGACCAGCTCGACCTCCAGGCGAGCGCTTTCGACGGCTTTGACCCGGCGCTCGATCGACTCTGGATGTGTGAGGCGATCGAGGAATCCACCCATGTTCCAAGCAGCAAACAGCGGATCGCGGTGTTTCTGTCGGGCATGCGCCATTTTGCGCAGGCGCTCGAGGCGCGAGGCTGGCCGGTTGACTATCACGCGCTCGATGGTGCAGACGGGCCCGCCGCATCGCTCGCAAGCGCACTCGAACTGACCCTTTCGCAGGCGATGCCGCAGGCGGTGGTGATGACTGAGCCGGGCGACTGGCGGGTGCTGGAGGCGATTCGCAATCAGTGCGCGCGCCTGGGCGTGTCGCTTGAGGTGCGCAGCGATCGCCATTTTCTCTGCAGCCGCGAGGAATTCGCACGTCATGCGGCCGGACGCAAGCAGCTGCGCCTCGAGTATTTCTATCGCGAGATGCGTCGTCGCCATGATGTGCTGATGGTTGACGATGACAGCGCCGCCGAGGGTCGGGGCCCGGCAGGCGGGCAGTGGAACTTCGATGCCGACAATCGCGAGGCCTTCGGCGCCGAGGGCCCTGGCATGCTGACCGCGCCCCGCCGGTTTGCGCCCGACGACATCACCCTCGACGTGATCCGGCTGGTCAACACCCGGTTCGCGTCACACCCGGGCGATCTCACTGAATTCGGCTGGCCGGTGACCCGCGAGGACGCGCTTGTCGCCTTGAATGACTTCATCGCCTATCGCTTGTGTGGCTTTGGCCGCTGGCAGGATGCGATCTGGGCGGGTGAGGCCTGGCTCTATCACTCGCTGCTCTCGGCCGCGCTGAATCTGAAGCTCCTGTCACCGCTTGAAGTGGTGCAGGCAGCACAGGACGCCTGGCGCGCGGGCCGCGCCGACCTGGCCTCGGTTGAAGGTTTCATCCGGCAGATTCTTGGCTGGCGCGAATACGTACGGGGGCTCTATTGGCTGAGGATGCCGGCCTACCTTGAAATGAACGCGCTCGATGCGCGCGAGCCCCTGCCTGAGTTCTACTGGACCGGCCAGACACCGATGGCCTGCCTGTCAGATGCGATCGGTCAGAC
>JAGWXN010000124.1 GCA_018969885.1 Betaproteobacteria bacterium
GGGTGCCGCCACCCTGGTGTGGCTCATGATGATCGCCGGCTTTGCGGTCACCGCGGGCATCGCTGGCCATCTGCTTGACCCGTACTCGGAAGCCCGTCTGCTCACCGTCGCCGCTGGGGTGGCCGCGATCGCGCTGGTGGTCACCATGCTGATGCTGTTCCGGCTTGAGCGCGCGGTCGACGCTCAAGCCGCGCAAGATGCAGCCCCCGCTTCCGAGGGCTTTCGCGCCACGCTCACCAAGGTCTGGCGCGAACCCGCAGCCCGGCACTTCACGGTTTTCGTATTCATTTCGATGCTCGCTTTCAGCGCGCAGGACCTCATCCTCGAGCCCTTTGCAGGCACGGTGTTTGGCTTCAGTCCGGGCGAAACCACCAAGCTCTCGGGGCTGCAACATTCGGGCATCCTCTGCGGCATGTTGCTGGTGGCGCTTGCCGGCAGTGGCCGTATTTTTGGCCGCCGCCTGGGGTCGCTGCGTTTCTGGACAGTGAGCGGCTGTATCGCATCGGGCTTTGCGCTCGCCGGCCTGGTGGCGGCCGGTGTGGCAGGACCGGGGTGGCCGCTTCGCGCCAACGTGTTCCTGCTTGGTGCGGCCAACGGCGCCTTTTCGATCGCGGCCATCGCTTCCATGATGCGGCTTGCGGGCGAAGGTGAAGGCCGTCGCGAAGGCACGCGCATGGGGCTCTGGGGCGCAGCACAGGCCCTGGCCTTTGGCAGCGGCGGGCTTCTCGGCACCGCCCTCTCCGACCTTGCCCGTCTTGTGATCCAGGACACGGCCCTCGCCTACGCGGTGGTGTTTGGCCTCGAGGCGCTCCTTTTCATTCTGGCCGCACGCCTGGCCAGTCAGATTCGCGAACCCGCCGCTACAGGCGAAACCCAACAGACCCCACCCCAACCCCTCGCCCCGGGAGGCGCTCATGCCTGAAGACACCCTGTATGACGTCGTCGTGGTCGGCGGTGGCCCCGCTGGCGCCACCGCCGCCGATGATCTTGCTCGCGCTGGTCGGCGCGTATTGCTGGTCGACCGTGCCGGTCGGATCAAGCCCTGTGGCGGCGCGATCCCGCCGCGCGCCATCCGCGACTTCGACATTCCCGACAGCCTGCTGGTCGCACACGCACGCTGCGCACGCATGATTTCGCCTTCCGATCAGCGGGTTGACATCCCGATTGAAAACGGCTTTGTCGGGCTGGTTGATCGCGACGAATTTGATGAGTGGCTGCGGCAGCGTGCCGCACAGCATGGCGCGACCCGGCTGATCGGTACTTTCGAGCGGCTCGATGGCCCTGATGCCGATGGCATCACCACCGTGCGCATCCAGAGCCGCGAGAGCGCAGGCGAGCGCGCCGAGGTTTCGGTCAGCGTCCGCACTCGGCTGGTGATCGGTGCCGATGGCGCCAAATCGCGCGTCGCCGCGCAGGCCATCGCCGATTCCGACAAGGGGAAATTCGTCTTCGCGTACCACGAGATTGTGCGCGCACCAGACGCCGAAGATCGCGCCGGCGTTGACTACGACCCCTCGCGATGCGATGTCTATTACCGCGGCACGCTATCGCCCGATTTCTACGGCTGGGTGTTTCCCCACGGCAAGTGTTTCTCGGTAGGCACCGGCAGCATGGATAAGGGATTTTCGCTTCGCAGCGCAGTCGCCGACCTGCGCCGAACCGCCGGGCTGGATCGCTTTGAGACGCTCCGCCGCGAGGGCGCACCGATTCCGCTCAAGCCGCTTCCGCGCTGGGACAACGGACGAAACGTGGTCCTGGCAGGCGACGCCTCAGGCGTGGTCGCCCCCGCATCGGGTGAAGGCATTTACTACGCCATGCTGGGCGGCCGCCTTGCAGCCGACGCTGCGCTGGCCGCGCTCCAGAGCGGGCGGGGCGCCGAGCTCGCATCCGCCCGCAAACGCTTCATGAAAGAGCATGGCCGGGTGTTCTTTGTGCTGGGTCTCTTGCAAAGGTTCTGGTATGGCAACGACAAGCGGCGCGAACAGTTCGTCAAAATCTGCCGCGATCGCGACGTGCAGCAAATCACGTTCGATTCCTACATGAATAAGCGTCTGGTCCGCCGGCGTCCGCTTGCACACTTGCGTATTTTCCTGAAGGATCTTGCGCATTTGTTCGGCATCGCCAAGGCATGAGCCTCCCACAGCAACCTTCCTCGTCCTCCGCCCAGCAGTCCCCTTCACCCGACGCGGCAGCGCCGCTTGCGGCCCATGAGGTCATTGCGCCCGCGCGCGGCCTCGGCATCGACTCGCTTGTCGCAGCGGTCGCGGTCATCATCGTCGCTGGCACGGGCGGCGCACTGACCCGGCTGGATGATTGGTACTACGCGCTCAAGCAGCCCGCGTTCAAGCCCCCCGACTGGGCTTTCGGGCCCGCCTGGACGTTGCTCTTTTTTATGATTGCCTGGGCGGCCGTGGTCGGCTGGCGCGCCGGCGCCCATCGCAAGCCATCGCCCCGAGCGCGCATGCTCACGCTGTTGGCGATCAACGCACTCGCCAATGTGGGCTGGAGCCTGCTCTATTTTTTTCTGCGTCGCCCCGACTGGGCGCTCGCCGAGGTGGTGATCCTGTGGGGCTCGATCGTAGCGCTCATCCTCCACTTCCGATCCTACGCACCCCGCGCGGCGCTCCTCCTTGTGCCCTACCTGCTCTGGGTGAGTTTTGCTGCGGTGCTGAATTTTGAGGCGGTGCGGCTCAATCGTTAACCGCGTATCGCCTGTTGAATGGCTACGGCCACTCACGGCCGCTGCTCATTACAATCGCCAGTTTCAGAGCCCATATCCCAGGTGATAACCATGGCTGTAATCGACCCCAGCGCCGATGCTGAACGCGCCTTTCAGGTGATGAAGCAGGGTGGAATCGCGATTCTTCCCAACGATGTCGGCTACTCCCTCATTGCAGCCCACGGCCCGGCGCTACGCCGTATCTTCGACACCAAACGGCGAGCGCCCACCAAGCTGAACGCCATGCTGGGTAATGATGACCTGCACCGCGAACTTCATCGGGTGAGCGAGCGCGGGCGCGCGATCGTGCAAGCCATCACCCACGACTATGATCTGCCGCTTGGGTTGATCGCGCCCTGCGATGCCGACCATCCGCTCCTTCGCAAACTCGACCCGGATACCTATGAGCGCAGCACCAAAGACAATACCCTGTTGATGCTGCTCAATTCCGGCCCGTTTCATGCCGCCATCACCCAGGTGAGCCTGCGCGAGCAGACACTCCTGTTCGGATCGTCTGCCAACCTTTCACTGCACGGCACCAAGTTCAGGGTGGAAGACATCGAACCCGAAATCCTCGCCATCGCGGATGTGACGATCAACTATGGTCTGATGAAGTACCACCCCTGGCAGGCCTCATCCACCCTGCTCGATTGCGAAACGCTCCAGGTCGTGCGATTTGGAAGCTGCTACGAAAATATCCAGGACATTCTGAAGCGGCACTTCAACATCACACTGCCCGAGCGGCCTGCCGCCTGAGCCCCTTTACAGAAAGAGCCCCCACCATGAGCGAGCAAACCACTCCGGATCCGATTGCCGATGGCCGACAGGTGCATGACACCGTTGTTGCGGGTGGCGTCGCCATCTTCAAGGCCGATGTGGGCTACGCAATCGTGGGACATACCGAGCCCGCCATCCGTCGGATTTACGAGGCCAAGCAACGCAGTTTCTCAAAGCCCTGCGGCATGTTCGGCTCCTATGACATGTTCCTGGAGGTGATCGAGATTGACGCTCGGGCGCGAGATTTCGTGCGCGCCGTGATCTTCGACCATCACCTGCCCATTTCGATCGTAGCCCCATTTCGGGCGGATCATCCACTGTTCCGGAGCATCGCCCCGTTTGTGCTCGCCAACGCATCGAAAGCGGGCACGATGGATATCCTGATGAACGCTGGCCCCACGCACGACGAAATTGCGCGCCGGGCGCTTGAAACGCTCAAACCCGTCTTCGGCTCTTCCGCCAACCGGTCGCTTACCGGCAGCAAATTTCACTTCCGTGATATCGAATCGGAAGTTGTCGCGGCCACCACGCTCGCGCTCGACCGCGGTGCCTCGAAGTACAGCAATGCGCGCGGACTCGGGTCATCCATCATCGATCTGCGCAGCTTCAGGCCAGTTCGAATCGGCATCGTGTTCGATGAACTGCGCGCGGTAGCAAAAAAACATTTCCAGATCGAGATTCCTGCACAGGTCGACCCGGTCTGAAGCGCAGCCGCGCCTACCTGACGAACACCGGCGCCTCAGGCCCAGGATAGGGCGAGCGCGCGTACGTGGGGGGCAGACGAAGAGCGGGCGAATAAGGAGTGAGTGCCAGGCCCTCCCTTAGACGTCTGGGCAGATCAGGATTGGCAAGAAAAAGTTTGCCAAAGGACACCAACTCACAGAGGCCCTCGCGCAACATCTGCTCGGCACGTTCCGGCGTGTAGGCCCCATTGGCGATCAGACAACCCGACCAGTGCCGACGCAGAAATTCCGTGGAAGTTCCACCCAGGTAGTCGTAGGCACAGTCCTCGACAATGCCGGTATGTACGTAGGCAAGCGGTAAGTCGGCCAGCGCCGACAGCAACGCCGCATACGCTTCGTTATCGCCCGGGGTCCAGGTCATCTCACCGAAGTAAGCAGCTGGCGATAACCGCAGGCCTACCCGGCCCGCACCGAACACGTCAATGCAGGCGCGTACCACTTCGATCCCAAACCTCGCGCGACGCTCGGGGTCACCCCCCCAGTCATCGGTGCGGCGGTTGGTATGGCTGCGCAGGAACTGTTCGATCAGGTAGCCGTTAGCGCCATGGACCTCAACGCCATCGAATCCGGCCCGCCTGGCCCGCAGGGCGCTTTCCCGGTGCTGCGCGATCACGCCCGCCACCTCTGCGCTTGAGAGCATGCGCGGGCGTTCGTTGTACAGGCTGGCAACGCCCGCCTGCCGGCGGGGTACGCGGTCGAGCACATCGGAGGCGCCCACGGGCTGCTGCCCCGAGAAATAGGAGTGCGCCACCCTTCCGGTATGCCAGAGCTGAACAAAGATCCGACCACCACGCTCATGGACCGCAGTCGTAACCCTTGACCACGCCGCTTCATGCGAGTCGAGGTACAGGCCAGGCGTGTCGAGATAGCCCTGGACTTCCGGGGCGATCATGGTGGCCTCGGTGATCAGCAGACCCGCTTCAGCACGACTGGCGTAATGCTCGACCGCATCGGGAGGCGGCGACAGATCGGAGGTACAGCGATTGCGCGTGCACGGCGCCATCACGATTCGGTTCGGCAACCGAAGTCCGCCGCCCAGCTCAATCGCAGACCAGAGACTCGCCGAGGGCATCAGGGCTCCAGCGGCGCATACCAGCGAACCGCCGGCATCATGACCCCGCCCCGCTCACCCGGCCTCACAGAGCCATAGCGCTCAGCGTAGACAGGCGGCAGCGGTCTCGCACTCGGCGACGATAACCAGAGACGCAGCAGATGCCGACGACGATCGGGTTCCGGCCAGTCTTCAAAACTCATCCGGTCATGCAGCATGGTGTGGTTATGCACAAACTGCATATCGCCGGGTTCAAAGTCCATCATGAAGTGCAGTTGCGGACTCTCGGCAAGCGAGTCGAAATAATTGAGCGCTTCGACGTGCAGAGGCGTCAGGCGAAAGGCGTCGGCAAAGCGCTGCGCAGAGTCAATGTATTGCCGGTGATAGATCGTTGACATCAACCCCTGGTACCAGTTGAACACCGGGATCGAAAAGAAGGGCTGGCCGCCAGGCGGCACCTCGCCGCGCCGGTCGGTGGCGAGCGGGTCAAAGAGCGCGGCAGCGAGTGCCGGCTCACGCGCGCGCATCTCGTTATAGATTGTGTTGGACGAGACCAGCGCTGACTCGCCACCCCGCCTCGACTTACGCAGACAGAGAAGACCCACGATGTCGCAGGAATCCGTATGGAAGGTCTGCCGAGCATGGGTCTGATAAATGCGTACTCGCGGATCCTTCGCATCAAGCCCCATGTCGATCACATGCCCCAGCATATGACCCTGGGCATTCTGCGGCCGGGCTAGCCCCAGGTGAGCGCCCACGCCATAGAACGCCGCCGCACTCACCGCCCGCGGCCATTCATCCACAGGTAGCCCGCGTAACAGGGCAAACCCCGCACCGTTTACCAGCCGCTCATGCCAGGCAGCGAGCCGAGCGGACAGCCGGGGCAACGGAAAACCAGCCGCTCTGATCTCGCTGATATCGGCGCCCGTATCGAGAAACCGCTCCGCCGCCTGTTGCAGTTCGACAAGATCGGCGTCGTCCAGGGCAAAGCACCAAGTCTGGGGATTCTCCGCAACCTGGGATCCGTACCAGACCGACGCGCCCTCGATCGGCCCGGGGAGTGAATGCGCAACCATCATGAACGCTCCTCGGAAGACCTGCGATGCTTGCGCCGCGCCAGGACCACCCTTCGTTTGTCACGCACCGGGTCAGGCACCAAAGCTGAGATCACCGATCGGCGGGTTACACCGGGAGGGCGTGAGTAGCCGGACCTCCTGGTCGCGCAGGAACGGCCGCACCTTCGTGAGGTAAGCCTTGAAGGCCGGGTCCTGATACAGCTGATCACGCCTGCGCTGCCGATCATTCAGATCCTGGTAGGCGAACATCATGATGATCTGGTTGATGTTCCCGACCTCGGTCCGATAAAGGCCCAGGAAGTTGCCGCAGATACGAACCTGCGGCTCAAGCCCCTCGGTTTCAAATAGCTCCATGAATGCCGAGACAGTTCCGGAGTGAAGCGTGTAGGCGCGATAGTCAATGATCATGGGCGTTGAGACTCGAAAGAAAAGATTTAAACCAGGCGTGCCGCCGCTCGGGCGACGACCGCTTCCCGCGCCGCCTGCATCGGTGCCGATGCCTGCTGCACCTCATCGACCCGGACTCGCGGCGCGCGCAACGGACTGCCCGAATCAAACGGTGGTGCGGGGGCATATTCCAGGCCGAGTTGAACGCGCTCAGCAACCGCCTGCCCCCACAGCCGCGCAACCACATGGAGTCCGAAATCGATGCCCGCGGTAACGCCCCCGCCCGTGATGAGAGGTCCGTCTTCCACCACACGGTCGTTGACAGGCGTTGCGCCGAAGGCGGCAACGAGTGGCAACGACAACCAGTGGCACGTGGCACGACGGCCTCGCAACAGCCCCGCTGCACCGAGCACCAGCGACCCGGTGCACACCGCGCTCACCACCCTGGCACCGCCCGCCTGACGCCTGAGAAAAGCAAGCGTTGATTCGTCTTCCATGAGCGCTGCGACACCGGGCCCACCCGGTACGCACACCACATCGAGCGGCGGGCAGTCGGCGTACGTGGAGGTGGGCTCGATTCTCAATCCCTTGGCCGCCCTGACCGGCCCGGCGCGGGGTGCAACGAGATGCACCTGTGCCCACGGAACACTTGAAAACACCTCCCACGGACCGACGAGGTCGAGCAGCAGCATGTCTTCAAAGGCCAGCAGACCAATCTGTAGCCGCTCCGGGGTGACAGGAGAAGGATAAGCAACAGGACCGGCGCTCATACGCTCTCTCCTTGCGGCAAGAGAATGGGCGAGAGCGCCGCGGCCACTTGCAGCAGTCGGTCATCCTCATAGCGTCGCTCGATCAGCTGAATACCGATGGGTAGCCCATTGGCGCCAGTCATGCCAGGCAGACTGATGCAGGGCACACCCAACGCAGTAAACATACGATTGAAGGTGGCTTCACCCTGGGAAGCCAGACCCGGTGTCGCTTCACCGGGAGCACTTAGCGTCATCACCGCATCGAACCCGGACATCATCGACTCGAACTCCACGCGCCGGGCAGCGACTGCATCCAGGGCAGCTCGCATCTGCGCGGCATGGTAGCCGTTGCGGTTTTCAACCTTCTTCGCAAAGTCGCTATGCAGCCGATCCCGGTGGGCAAGGTATTCAGGAAGAAAAGCCGCCCGCCCCGCTTCATGCATGAGGGCATCCTGTTCGGCAGTGAGGGTGTTGAACGACGCAGGCATCACGAAAGGCCGCACACGAACACCCGCTCTGGAAAATCGATCGGCCGCAGCATGGAGCGCCGCTTTGGCGTCCTCCGTGGCCGCCGACCACATGGGTGTCTCGCATAAGCCGATTGTGAGCGCATTGGGTGCAGGCGGCGAGAGCTGCGCCGAATCGAGAATCCGGTAGGCCTGGGCGAGCAGCCAGAGATCTGGGACCGAGCGTCCATAGAGGCCGACCGTATCCAGATGCAGCGAGTAGTGCTTGATTCCTTCAAAACTGATCCGGCTGATGGTGGGCTTCATGCCGTGAATGCCGCAGAACGAGGCTGGGCGAATCGTTGAACCGCCTGTCTGCGTACCCAGCGATAGCGGCGCCATGCCGTCAGCGACTGCCGCGGCTGACCCTGAAGAGGACCCGCCTGGCGTTCGCGAAAGATCATGGGGATTTCGCGTGAGCGGTCGTCGGCCACCCGAGGCAAACTCAAGCGTATCGGTCTTGCCCAGCATGACGGCGCCGCTTGCCCTCAGGACGGCCACGCAGTTGGCATCCTCGCCGGGTCGATGACCTTCATAAATCGGCGAGTTGTGCTGCGTGGGTGCATCGCGCGTGTTGATGACGTCCTTCACCGCGAACGGGATGCCGTGTAGCGGGCCTCGCCGTGGCTCACGGTCGCGCTCCCGTGCGCTGGCAAGCACGGCAGCCGGATCGATGGCCGTGAAGGCTCGCACCTGCGCATCGCGCGCGGCCACACGCTCCAGGAACGCCCGCGCGTAGTCCTCACAGGTGAGAAGCCCCGCCGCCATGTTTGCCGAGGCCTGCGCAGCCGTCATGCGCCACAGATCCATGCTCACTCCTGCGCCTGATAGGCATCGAGCATTGCGCCATACGTCGTTGGCCAGACCCCGGGATGCGACAGGATGATCTCCAGTGCACGCCGGAACGCTGCAATGCGATTAGGTTGCCCGGTAAGCCAGCTGTTCGCAGAGATCGCGAAGACCCGTCCACCATATTGTTCGGCTTCCTGCCACAGCGTGGCAAAGCCATCGACCAGCTGCTCGACATAGGCGTCATTCGAGAGGTTGAAGTCGAGCACCGACTGACGGTCGTTCACATCGAGTGCGAACGGCATGCCGTACACCGCACTCGAGCTTGCGTTCATGCGGACGGGTAAGTCGTCGATATTCCAGTCGAGCGTGTAGCGAATCTGATGTTCGCTCAACAGATCAAGGGTGACGTGCGATTCGGACTGCATGGGCGAGAGCCAGCCGGTCACCGGCTGGCCGGACGCTTGCCGTAACAGCGTGAGCGCACGGGTGATGGCTACGCGCTCATCGTCGACCGCCGACTTGCCGTGAAACACCTGGCTCATATCCAGACCATGCGCCACCACTTCCCAGTTGCGACGGGTGACTTCCTGCAACAGAAACGGAGCGCGCTCAGCGACCCTGGCATTGATCGCAACCGATGCCGGGACACCCA
>JAGWXN010000125.1 GCA_018969885.1 Betaproteobacteria bacterium
CCGCTGCTCAAGGGCCTGATCGACATGTTCATCGAGAACATCCTGATCCGGCCGCTGGCCAATGCGCTGGCTGGCGCGAGCGAAAGCGGCGGCGGGTTCTTCTCGGCACTGTTCGGCGGCCTCGGCGGCGACGGCGGCGGCTCGATCCTCTCGGCGGGCGTGCGGAGCGTCGGCTTCGGCGGCGGGGCGAATGCGGACGGCACATTGTCGTTCGCCGGGCTCTTCGCGGGCGGCGGGCTGATCCCGGACGGCGCGTGGGGCATTGTCGGCGATGCCGGGCCGGAGCCGATCCGCGCAACGGCCGGCGGCATCGAGGTACTGCCCAACTCGTCTCTGCGAGCGATCTGGGGCGGCACCGGCGGCAAGCCGGGCACCCTCAACGTCACCATCAACGGCGCGCGCGGCAATCGCGAGATCCAGGAGATGGTACGCGAAGGCGTGGCGCAGGGCCTTGCGGCCTACGATGAGGGCGTCGCCGGCCGGGTGCGCGAGCAATCGGAGCGGAGGTCCTGATGGCGACGTTCGACTGGCCGACGACGCTTGTGCCGCGCCGCATCCAGATCCTGCCGCCGCGCGCGACGCAGGGGCTTTCGACGAGCCTCAACCGGTTCGTGCAGGCGGTGCCGGCGATCCGGCCGCCGTTTACCGTCTCGATGGACTTCGCCGAGCTGACGGGCGGCGAAGTGCTCGCCTGGCGGGCGTTCATGGCGCTGCTGGAAGGCCGGGCCAATACCGCACGGCTGCCGCTGTTCGATCTGTGGCTGAGCGCGAGCGACGCGGCGATCGGCGCCGGGCTTGTCGCGCATGGCGATGGCACGCCTTTCAGCGACGGCGCGCTCTACAGCACCACAGACATTGCTGGCGTGACGGTGACCGGCGTACAGGGCCAGCGCAACATCACTGTCGATTTTGGCGTCTATGGCCAGCTGCTGCAGGCGGGGCAGTATTTCGGGCTGGGTGACGAGCCCTACATCTGCAGCGGTATCACCTGGGCGGGCACTGTCGCCACGATCCGCTGCTCGCCGACGCTGCGCAAGGCCTATACCGCGCAGCCTCTGCGCCTGAAGCCGACGATGATCGGACGGCTGACCAGCGACGACGGCGGCGCGCTGACGCTCGAGCAGCTGCGCTACGGCGCGCCGTCCATCGTGTTCCAGGAAGACTTCGCGGAGCTGGGCGCGTGAGCCTGTTCCCCGACACGATCAAGGCCGAGCTGGCGGGCGCGCGCGTCTCCATGACGTTCCTCGTGCTGTTCGATTTCGTGACGCAGCCGGTGCGCGTGTGGATCGGCGGCGAAGGCAAGCTGGTGGCGAACGACGGCACCGTCTGGGACGGCCTCGGCCGGATCGGTGCGCTGAGCGGCGTCGAGCAGGCGGTCAACGGCGAAGCGCCGGAAATGACCTTCACGCTCTCCGGTGTCGATCCGCAGATGATCAGCCTGGCGCGCGACGAGTTCGACACCGAATGCAAGGGGCGGCTCGTCTACGTGCTCGTGCAGTTCTTCGGAGTCGACGATCCCGATGATCCGGACAACCAGCGGCCGCTCGACGCGCCCTACCCGGTCGCGGCGGCGCGCGCGCTGACGCCGGAGTTCACCTTCGGAGAGAATGACGCGCGTTCGATCACGATCCGCTGCGAAAGCCTTTTCAGCCTCCGCTCGCGGCCGCGCTTCGCGATGTACACGGATGCCGACCAGCAGCAGCGTTTTCCCGGCGATCTTGGCTTCTCGTTCGTGTCCAGCCTCATGAACAAGGTGGTGACATGGCCAGACTACTGAAGCCGTTGCAGGGCGCCGCAGCCGCGCGGCTGAGCCAGATCACCGAGCAGACCTTGATGCTCTGGGCCTCGCTGCCGTTCGTGTGGGGCGCGACCGATTGCTTCCTTTCGGTGCTCGATCATGCCGAGGAGGCGACCGGGCGGCGCTATCATGATCGGCCGCGCTATCGCACTGCGATGGAGGCGAACCGTATTCTCGCGCGGCATGGCGGCTTCCAGCCGTTTTGCGAGATGGTGTTCGCGAAGCTGGGCCTGATGACCACCGATGATCCCGCGCGCGGCGATATCGGTCTGGTCGATATTCCCGGTACCGGGCTGACGGCATGCCTATGCTTGGGCAGCAGCTGGGCCGCGCGGGGCGACGGCGATGTGACGATCGCGCAGATGCGGCCGCGCATTGCCTGGCGCGTGGTGCCCGCCAAAGCCGGGAGGGCCGCACGATGCCGCAACTGATCGCCTTTGCGATCTCCGCGATCGGCTTCACCAGCGGTTCGGTGCTGATCGCCACGGCCGTCACGGTCGGGCTCAAGATCGGCATCAACGCGCTGCTCGGCGCGGTGTTCGGTTCGGGCGGCGCGAAGCCCAGCGACGGGCAGGTGACCGTGCGCGGTTCCGTCCAGTCGCGCACCCGCAACTATGGCATCGTGCATACCGGCGGCGCGCTGAGCTTCGAGGAAAGCCGCGACGGCACGCTTGGCCTGGTCGTGACGCTGGGCACTGGCGAAGAGACCGAGATCCTCGAGCACCGGATCAATGACAAAACGGTAAATGTCGACGGATCGGGTACGGTGACCGATGCGAGTTTCCACGGTGCCGTGCATATCTACACCCGGCCGGGAAGCGACAGCCAGACCGCGATCAGTGAGGTGACGGCGAAGTTCTCGCAGTGGACAAGTAACCATCGCCAGCGCGGCTGTGCCCATGCAGCGATTATTTGCGACCCGGTCAAGCAGGAGCTTTTCAGCGAAGTCTACGGCGGCCGCGAGCCGGTCTACTCGCAGATCCGCAAAGCGGTGAAGGTCTATGATCCCCGAAAGGACAGCACCTTTCCCGGAGGCAGCGGTCCGCAGCGTTTGGCCAACAAGAGCACCTGGGCATGGTCCGATACGGCGGCGCTGGTCATTGCTGACTACGTGGCGCACCCGGACGGCTATGGCCTTGGCTATGACAAGGTGAACTGGGCGAATATCGCTGCACAGGCGGATATCTGCGAGCAGACAGTCACCACTGTCAGCTCGGCGACGATCGCGCGGTGGCGGATCTGGGCGAGCTACAAGCTCCAGAGCGACGAGCGCCGCCAGGTGCTGGGCGACATGCTCAAGGCCTGCGACGGGTTCTGCTGGCAGGGGCCTGACTTCAAGTTCAACCTGCTGGTAGGCGCCTATGAAGCGCCGACGCTGACGCTGACGGATGATCATATCCTCGTGATGACGGCGCGCCGCGGGCCGACCGCGCAGCAGCGCACCAGCGCCCTCAAAATGCTCTATACCGAGGCATCGACCGGCTACCGCGAGCAGGAAAGCGCGCTGGTGAGCGTGCCCGGCGTCGACGATGATCCGAACACCGATCCGCAAGGCGTGCCGATCTACTACGCGCCGCACCACAACCAGGCCGTCCGCGTGGGCAAGTTGCTGGCCGCGCGGCTCGGCGAGCGCTGGCACCTCGATCTTGCGACCAACCTCTATGGCCTCAACCTGCTCGGCCGGCGCTTCGTGCGCGTCACCTCGGCACAGGCGGCGATCGACGCCGTCTTCGCGATCGAGACGGGCGTTAAGATCCAGCCGGGCAAGGATCGGATCACGGTGAGCGTCGGTCTGGTGGAAGTGGCGGCGGCCGACTGGAGCTTCAACGCGGCGTTGGATGAAGGCACGCCGCCGGCGAGCGGTTCCACGTCTTCGACTTTCACGCTGGCGACGCCGACCGGGCTGACGCTGAGCGCCGTGCAGGTCTCGCAGGCAAATGGCAACGGCGTGGCGATCCAGGCGACGTGGGACGCCGCAGGCCGCGCCGGGCTGCGCTACGAAGTGCGGTATCGCCCGACGGCCGGCGGCAACTGGGTGCTGATGACGGTCGAAAGCGAAGACCGTACGGGCTGGAGCGGCCCGGTGAACAGCGGCACGCAGTACGAGGTGCAGGTAAGAGCGCTAACGATCGGGCGCTTCGCCAGCGCGTGGAGCGCATCGGTCAATATCACGCCCGCCGCTACCTCTGTCCTTTCGGCGCCGAGCAGCCTGACCGCAACCGGCGGCGCGGGCAGCGCTGCGGTGAGCTTTCGCATGCCGCCAGAGGCGACGCTTGCTTACGCACGGCTCTACCGCGCGACCAGCTCGAGCTTCGGCGCGGCAGTGCAGGTGGGATCGGACATCGTCGGCGGGCTTAGCCAGGTGATGAGCGTAAGCGACACCGGCCTCTCAGCTGGCACCTACTACTACTGGGTACGCGCCTTCAACGGATCGGGAGGCGCTTCGGCGCTTACCGGGCCGATAAGCGCGACCGTGACTTGAGCGAGGCGAGCGGACATGGGCGAGATCAGGGATCAATTTAGTTACGTCTATCGGGATTTTGAGACCGACGGCATTCCATCCTCTGGCCTTCACGAAGTGGAAAAGGCCGACGTTCGCGCGCTTGCCGGCGTGATCGAGGACGAGGTTGCTGTCTACGCCGCCGCCGCTGCGGCCAGCGCTGCGCAAGCGGTCCAGGCTGCCGCAGATGCTCAAGGCGGTGCTTACACGCTTACCTCATCTGTTTCGGCGGGCGGCTCTCTGCCGTTCGAGATCAGCGCGATTACGGGTGGCGGTGGTACTGGAGGCACGCCGGGATTTTACCTCGGCACGACAACCGGCGGCTCGTTTCAGGGTTTTGTCTGGGGCGTGCAAGTAGGCACCGATGGCAAAGCGCTTCCGGTAGTTCTTGAGCGCGGCATCTCGCCTAACAATACCGCGCCCACGCTGGTCATGCCGACAATTGCCGGATTGACCGGAGCCACGACACCGACTGCAACTGTGGTTGCGTTGCCAGCGGGGCGGTTGTTCTTCGCACCAAATGCAAGCAGCGGTGCAACGCATAGGCTGGCTTGGCAGTCCGCCAGCGGCGTGATCGCGGCCTTCAACATCGGCGGCGTGCAGTGGTCGGAGTATCTCAAGGCGGGCGTTGATGCGCAGGCAGCCAAGCCCGATGCCTACGGCGCGTCTCGCGCAGGCTTCAACCTCTGGACCGACGCCGAGCTGGAATATGTGACGCCCGGTGGCACTTATGCCTGGGGCGCCGCCAGCTTCTCGGTGATCACTGAGAACAATGCGACGCGGATCCGGAATCCTTCAAACGCATCCGTGACCGAGTATCCCACCGCGACCAGTCTGTACATTCCGATATCAGCATTGCCGAGCGGCAAGCTCTCGGCCTCGGTAATCCTTTCAAGCAAACCCGCTGGCGCTCTGGGCGACCAGAGATTTAGGCTCTACGCGCGCAATGCCGCACTCACGCTGGTGTCCAACACCAGCATGTGGGGAACGGTCGACGGCTATGGTTATGCCAACGACGAACCGTCAACAGGGCGCTGGGCAAGGTTACTGCCAGCGGCTGCAATCACCCGGCCCACCGAGATCGTGATCTGTCAGGGCCTCGATACGGCAGCTCTGATCGCGCAAGGCGTGGCATGGATCGAGCTTCGCCTGCGCACCGCCACTTCGGCGCAGATCGCTTTCAGCCATATCGTTTTCCGGGATGGCAACGACCCGCACTTCGTGCCGACGCGCGTCAGCCCCAAGCAGGTAGCGGATAATACCACCGCTGCGAACAGGGCTGATAGCCGGACTAGTGCGCGGCTTGCCTATAGCTGGTCCAAGAACCTTGTGGCGGACCCCTATCTTGCTTCGGCAGGCGCTACGGTTACAGGCCCGGCATGGACCGCGACCCTTAACGTTGTTTCCAAATCGGGCATGGCCTGCGTGGAAATTCCTGCCAACGGATCAACAGCTGCGAACAAGCGGTGGCTGACGTTCCTCGATGTGTCGAGCATCCCTTCCGGTACGCCGTTCTCGCTTTCGGTCACAATCGCGGAGAAGGCGGGCACTACCGACGCCAACACCCGCATCCGCATCTATGCGTTCGACAGCGGCGGGGCGGCGGTCCCGATTGGTGGCACGACGATTCCGGGCAATGACATGACCTCGGATGCGACGGCCTACAACCGCTACATTCCGAACGCTGCGATCAGCACGCCGACGCCGGTTGTCATCTGGGAGGGCATTTCCCTTCCGGCCGGGATCACCCGCCTCGCCTTCGACGTTCGCCAGCAAAGCAATCCGGCTATTTATCTGACTGGCTTTGTCGCGCGGATCGGCAATGATGCGGCAGGCCAGCCACCTGCCAGCGGAACGGCAAGCGGGATGCAGGTGGCCTATGTCTCGGCCACCGGCAGCGACAGCAACACCGGCAGCGTTTCCTCGCCCCTCAGGACCATTCAGGCGGCGATCACAGCCCTCGGCGGCAATGGTATCGTGGAGATCGCGCAGGGCGACTATGGCTCGGAACAGCGGTTCGACCCGACGACTGTCATCGGCAAGATCAAGCTGCGCGGGCGGCGTTCGGCCAATCCGACCTACGATAAGTACCCGATTATCCGGATGGGGACGAAGCTCACCGGGATCACGAAGGTCGGCGGCTACACCAA
This sequence comes from Betaproteobacteria bacterium, assembly GCA_018969885.1. Next base: position 6,449 of record JAGWXN010000125.1, read on the forward strand.
GGTCTACAAGGCCAGCGTGACGGGCCTGTCCGTCACCAATGCGACCTATTCGCATATCTGGCAGGATGGTGTGGCCGACCCGCGCACCGTTATCGCGGATGCGGATCGCAGCCCGCAGCACCGTGGCCGGACCAATCGCCTGAAGGACTGTGCGCGCATCCTCAAGTGCGCCGCCACAACTGTCTCGACGGCCTGCGCCGAGATCGATGCGGCCAGCCTGCCGCTGGGATTTGTCGATAATGCCACCGGGGATTTCTACTTCTCGATTGTCGGCGGCGGGGATGCGACGGCAGCGAACATTTACGTCGATGCAGCTACCGGACTGGTGAACAGCGCACCGGGCATATCCAGCCAGGACCGGGGCGGGGAGATCGAAATCCAGGCGCTCGAAGTGCGCTACGGCGGCGTCGTTCTCACGCCGTTTAAATTGGCGCATGTGCACGAGCTGGTCGCGATCGGCGCGCGTGCCAACGTGGTGGACTATGCCATGGCGGCCATCGCCAATATCGAGACCGCAGGCGGCGGCTCAATGTCTGCTGATACCGGCACAGGCGACGGCATCAACGGACACTACGGCGCTAAACTTGTGCACGTCGGCAGTCTTTACAGCCACGACAACCTTGATGACGGCTTTTCGGATCACGAAGGCTGTTCGAGCCGCCTGATCGGCACCGGGCTGTTCGAGTACAATGGCGGCACCGCTATTGCCCCAGCCTACGGCTCTGACCACTTGACATCAGGTCTCTACGTCTCCCGGCGCAACCAGCAGGTGCCGGGCCGCAAGGTTGCTGCGTTTGCGGTCATTGGCGCTCCGTCGGGTGCATCGCCATATGAAGACGACGGCTACGACACTCTGGCCGTTTTCGAAGGATGCATTTCCATCGGGGACACGCGCGGCTTTTCGGACGGTGGAACGGTCACGTCGAAGGCCATCGCCATCAACTGCAAGGTCTACGACCTGCGCGGTGACGATCCGGGCGGCGTGAACCGGGGCTACGATGGCAACATGGAGCTGCGCGACTGCGGCTTCAGCTCCAGCGCCGGCACGGCCAAGGGGCCAAGCGTGACGGTGAAGAACACGGCGCTTGTGACATGATGCTGTTCGCTGGAATCGAGATCTAGGATGCGGCTGTGCGCTATGGCGTTGGCGGAGGCCAGCGCCTAGCCCGCGAGGTGATTATCAGCGGTGCCTAAGAGGCTTCTCAGGCATCCGTAACCGACCCCTTACGGTGCCGTGAGAAGTGCTTTAGAGGAGCGCTTGTGAGGGTGCGAAGTGATCCAATATGTCTTGTCAAAGAGTCCAAAAGGTCGCGCCGCGCTACACTCCCGCAGGCGGGAGGGGGTCGGGGGGAGGGTGTGTCCGGGACAGGCCGTGCGTTCGTCAACACGCCCTCCCCCAGCACCTCCCGCAGGCGGGAAGGGAGACGTGTAATATGCCTCCTCCTCATTGACATATTCGGTCAGCCCGTCCGCGCTCAGGACCGGACCGCGACCCGCCCGGCGGTGCGCAAAGGGATCCTGATCATCGGGGAGGCCGATATCCCGCTCCATGGGGATCCACCCGCGGCCAAAGGTGCTGGTGCTGTGCTGGTTCATGCCGTGCGACTCACTCTGGAACAAAACGAGATCATCTTGGCATGGATTGGGGTGTGTAGGAAAGTAATGTCGCATTTACGCCTACAAAGATAACTCAATCATTATTTTTATTGTCGATCAAAATCATTATAAATATCCCGCCGTGAAAAAATGAAATATTTGATTTACCGAATTGATCGAAGCAAATACTCAGATAAGAATCGAGATTGAATACATTGAACAGAGGCATCCTCAGACTCGATCAGAGCAAAAATCTCTGATATATGAGGTTGGGAAAGGCATTCTCGAACGAGGGACACTCGATGCTTGAAGACTCCGTTGATCAAAGCGAAACCCCCGATCTGAATGTAAACGAGCAGCCAGATGAGGGGCGAAAGGCCAAAGCTGCCCAGCGCCAATCTGGACCTATTCGCAACTTTCCGGTATTTTCACTAGAGAAAGCGCTCGCAGTCGGAAAAGTGATAAAGACCAACAATGCAGGAAATCCATGGCCGCCGACTGAAGTGGCTCGCGCTCTGAATTTTGGAAGCAAATCAAGTAGTGTTGATCGAATATTCAGAGCTTCGAGTCTCTACGGCATTACGACTGGAACACGCGCTGCTAGTGCGATCACGCTAGAGAAGATTGGCCGGGATATTCTTTACGCTCCTAACCCGGATGAGGAATTGCGGAGCAAGCGCCTAGCTTTTCTCAACGTTGAGCCCTTTTCAAAAGTTCTAGAGTACTATAAGGGTAACAATCTCCCTGCGATGGAGTTTTTGAGCAATACACTTTTTAGTGAGTTCGGAATTCCTATAGAATTTCACCAAGAATTTAAAGAGTTGTTTGAGGAAAATTGCCGGTTTGTGGAGATTGGCAGCGATTGGCAGGGCTTGGACAATACCTCCAGATCGATTGCACGAGGATCAAATGAGGGAGCCTCGACCACAAGTTCACATTCACTGCGAAAAAACTCCACTCAAAAATGCTTCGTAATCATGCCGTTTTGGGAGCGAACACCAAATCGTTCCAAAGGATTCTTTGACGAAGTCTACAATAGCCTGATCAAGCCGGCTGCTGAGGAAGCCGGATTCGAAGTATACACCGCAAATAAAGACGGAAGCGATGTAATCCAATCGACAATTATAAATGAACTTATATCTGCTGATCTTGTCATTGCAGATCTAGAGCAGATTCCGATCACTCTGGCTCATACCCGGCGGCGATAAAATAGTTGGTGCATTCGTTCGGTGTGAAGCGTGGTAGGGCATCGCGAATGGCATCCCAGAGCTCGGGGACGGTCCGTGCGGCGGCCTTTCTTAG
>JAGWXN010000126.1 GCA_018969885.1 Betaproteobacteria bacterium
CGTATCGTCGGCAACCCGCGTCGCGGCCGACGTTCACCACAATATTTCGCTGGTCAACGACGGTATTTTCACCAACCTCTACGACAGCTACGGCTACAACGGCCTGTTCATCGTTCAGGCGCTCGGTAACGTATGGGAGCCAACACCCGACCTCGGCGGGCGCGTTTACCACTGGAAGAGCCATCAGCCTATTGATCAGGTGACGATCACACTCACCGGCGGGGATGCGGTCGCGCCGACCCCCACCAGTCTGTTCAGCCTGCGCAACATCCGCACAACGGCGGAAGGCGATCTGCAGGTTGATCTTTGGGCTGATCCCGCGGCGCCGGTGTCCCGATTCGACCTCGACTTCGAGTTTGCAGCAGACCGCAGCGTCGGGTTTCTTTGGGCCCCCGATCTGTCGGGCTGGAGTTTCAAGCTGTTCTCGGTGGATCAGCCGGGCACACTGAACCTCTCGGCAGCGAGTGTCGACCAGCCTCTCTCGGGACCGGTCCGACTCGGCACGATCACGATTGACTCGCTTGCCGGGAGCTCCTCCATTGACCTCTCGGCGGTGGCAGGCCGTCTGGGCAGCCAGCTGATCACGCCTTTTCAAACGCGCTTTGCGCAGACCCAAACCGGGCTTGATGGGCGCTGGTCCCTGGAAAAAGTCGAATTTGGCGACTATGCGTTACTGGCGCGACACGCCCCTGAGCGCGGTGTTGTCGACTCGGAAGATGCGCTGTCCGCGCTGATGCTGGCCGTGGGCCGTAACCCTAACGCGGATCCTGATGGCGCCGCAGGCCCCAAGCGGGCCGCGCTCGTCGCCCCCTATCAATTCATGTCAGCCGATGTTGACCGTTCCGGGCAGGTCGACAGCAACGATGTGTATGAGATTTTGAAAATGGCGGTCGGAAGAGCTGACGCGCTACCGGCGGACTGGCTCTTCGTGAACGAAGACTATCCACACTGGGATCCGGAGGCACGCGGCGGGGCTGGCGCCTTCACGTCGCAGCGGCGTTCAGTGGACTGGGCAGGCACGACGATCGCGGTCGAGGCCGGCGGCGCAGGCGAAATCAACCTGGTCGGGACGGTTCGCGGCGATGTGAACGGCAGTTGGAAGGCAGCCGATGCCGTTGCCCCGCTTCCTAACAGCTACTTCGAGTCGCTCGCGCTCACCCTTGGGGCGCCGCTTGACCAGTGGGGCTTTCCTGGCTGATCTGGAGGGGCCGGCTCTTCATCGTTATTGGTGGCGGACGGTTGATCAAGTGCTGACTGGCCTCCCGAGCTCATGAGCACTGGTGCGGGCGGCTGCGGGTTGGCGGCCGCAATGCCCATCGCCGCGTGCAGATCGGCGATGTACTGGTCGGCAATGTCTTCGCCCCATTCACGGCGTGACGCTCCACGAATTAGCCAAAGGTTGCGACAGACGAGCGTTGATGCGTTCAGACATGGGAGGCCCTTGCAGTCAGATGGTGGGCCAGCGACAACACCGCGGCGGAGTTGCCATCCGCGTGTCGCTCAATGTTCTGCTGCGTGTGCGGCGGCTTGACTGCGGCTGTCATTCAGCGGCCCTCGCCCTGTGCTGTCAGCGGCCGCAGCGTGGGGGCAAAATGTGAGCAGCGTGTGTGACGTTCAAAACGACAGCCACAGAATGAAAAAACCGCCGTCTCAACAAGTAAGACGACGGTTTCGAATGGTGGTGGCCAAGGGCGGAATCGAACCACCGACACGCGGATTTTCAGTCCGCTGCTCTACCAACTGAGCTACTTGGCCCCGGGAACTGCACGGGCAACCCCGCGCTGATGGAAGCCCGCAATAATATCAGACTCGGAGCCACCCGTTGGCGGTCCGGATCGCCGGCGCCTGTTCGCTGGCCATCCGCGCCCGCCTCGCCTCAATCCCTATAATGCTTTGATGGGTAGTCCTTTATCAGACAGCCTTTCCGCGGACGTCGTGGTCGCGGGGCGCGGCGCTATCGGCGTCTCGGTTGCGTTGGCCGTTGCGCGGCTCGGGCGCTCGGTGATTCTGGTCGGACCCGCGCCTTCCGCGCGCGCACAACCCGCCCCCGGGCTGGATCCCCGCGTGTTTGCCATCTCGTCACCCTCGGCGGCGCTGCTGCGAAGCCTCGGTGTCTGGCAGGCGCTAGACCCTGCCCGAACCAGTCCCGTCCAGCGCATGCGCGTCCTGCCGTCCAGCGCCGCTGCCGCATCCGCGCTTGAATTCGATGCTTATGAGGCGGCGGTCGATTCGCTCGCTTCAATCGTGGAAGGCGAAGAGCTCGCCCGCGTCCTCGAGCAGGCGCTCCGCTTTTCGGCGGTGCGCGTTCTAGACAGTGCGGTCTCGGCGCTCGAGAATCCGAGTGGCAGTCACGCTCGGCTTCGCCTCGCCGACGGTCGCGAGATCCAGGCAAAACTCGTGGTCGCGGCCGATGGCGCGCAATCGGTGGTGCGCTCGCTCGCGGGCATCGAGGCAACCTTCAGCGACTATGGCCAGACCGCGCTCGTCGGCAGTTACCTGACGGCAAAGCCGCACCGCGACACGGCGTTTCAGTGGTTTGGCGAACACGGCATCCTTGCGCTCCTGCCTCTGCCAGACGCGCCCTCGGCTGACCCCCCGGGTTATCGCGGACGCGTGAGCATGGTCTGGTCGGCGCCAGACGATCTGGCCGATGAGCTCGCGGCATTGCCCGCTGAAGCACTTGCCGCCAGGGTGTGCGCCTTAACCGGCGATGCGCTGGGCGCTTTGGCACCGCTGTCGGACACCGCCCGGTATCCGCTTCGCATGGGTCGGGTTGGCACCATGATCGGCCAGCGTCTTGCGTTGCTGGGCGATGCTGCGCATGTGGTCCATCCGCTCGCTGGACAGGGCATGAACCTCGGTTTTGGCGATGTGGTGGCGCTTCGCGACGCGTTGGCGGGCGCCCCGGATCCCGGCATTCGATCGGTGCTGCGACGTTACGAGCGCAGCCGCGCCGAACCGGTGCTTGCCCTGCGCGTCGTCACCGACGGTTTGCAGCGGCTGTTCGATTCGCGTCGGATCGCCACGCTCGGACCGCTCGCCCCGCCGCTCGTCCTTGCCCGGGATCTTGGCTGGCGCCTCGTGGCCGCCTCGCCTTTCCTTCGTCGACATCTTGCCGCGCAGGCGGGAAGACTCTAGACAAACGGCGCGTGCCGCTTCGCGATATCCTCTTTGCCAGTCGCTCACCTGGCCCGTTGAAGCGGCTATCCCTATCCTTAAGGACCGTTCAATGACTCGTCTCGTCCTTTCCTGCTGTGCCGCGGTGTTTGCCTTGCTGGCGTCCTTTCTGTTTCATCCGGCGCCGGCAGCCGCGCAGAGCGCCGAGGCGCGCGAGCGCATTCGGGCTGCGGTCGAGGGCTTCTCGGGCGGGCGCCTCAAGGTTGACGATATCCGCCGGACACCGCTTCCAGGCATCTACGAGGTGCGCATTCAGAACGAACTGCTTTATGTCGACGAACGCGGCCAGTACCTATTCTATTCAGGGGACCTGATCGACATGAAGTCGCAGCGCAATCTCACCCGCGAGCGGGTGGAGGAGATGCTTACCATCGATTTCCGCGAACTGCCGCTTGAGCTCGCGGTCACTCAGAAAATTGGCGCGGGTCGCCGCGTGCTCGCAGTGTTCGAGGACCCTAACTGCGGCTATTGCCGGAAGCTCCGCGCCGATCTGCTGCGACTCGATGACGTCACCATCCACACCTTCCCCATGGCTTTCCTCGCGCCCGACTCTGAGACCAAAGCGGCACGGGCGCTCTGCGCGGCTGACCCGGCGCGGGCCTGGAACGACCTGATGCTGCAGAACCGCGTGCCCGCAAACGACGGCAAGTGCCAGACATCGATCGCGAAGGTAGCCGACCTCGCTCGCCGGCTTGGAATCACCGGGACGCCCGTGGTGTTCTTTGCAAACGGCCGACGCCTGCAGGGCTATGCGCCGCCCGACTCGTTCGAGAGGATGCTGGCCGAGGCGTCCAAGCGCTGACCGGTCACTGCGGCGCGCGATGAACGATCGCGGGTGGCGCCATATCGGCGGGCCACAGCAGCCACAGGCGCCCGTTTTCCCGCATCAGCCCTGCGCGTTTTTCCGCCTCGTCGCCCGCACCCCAGAACACGTCCGCACGCACTGTGCCCAGAATCGCGCCGCCGGTATCCTGGCTGACAACCGCCATCCGCATCGGGCGGCGGTGAATCGGATCGATTCCGTCCAGATACATGAGCGCACCGTGCGGAATGCGTGACCGGTCGGTTGCGATCGAGCGACCCGGGGTGAGCGGCACGCCCAGTGAACCGAACGGCCCGTCGGCCGTGGAGTGTTCGAGTCTTCGGAAAAACACATAGCGCGGATTGCTCTGCATCACTTCGGCCGCAAGCGCCGGATTGGCACGCAGCCAAGCCTTGATGCCTGGCGCCGTGGCGTCCTCGCGGCTCAGGGCACCACGGTCGATCAGCACGCGACCGATCGCCCGGTAAGTGTGCCCGTTGTGCCCCGCATAACCCACGCGCAGCCAGGTACCGTCGCGCAGGCGCACGCGGGCCGAACCCTGCACATGCAGAAAAAATGCCTCGACCGGGTCGTCGATCCAGGCGATCGGTTCAAGCCCATCGATCTGCCCGGATTCGATCTCGGCGCGCGTATGCCAGCGCCGTACGCGCCCGCTCGGGTTGGCCGCACTTTGCGCGATCGAGGCCACCTCCGGGGGGGGCGAGAAGAGGGGTGTTTGGCGGTCATTCTCGCGCTCCAGGCTGCCGGTGAGGAGTGGCTCGTGATAGCCGGTGATCAGCCCCTCGCGCCTGCCCTTGTCATCGGCGAGCGGCCAGGCTACGAACCGTCGCTCGATCCAGGCGCGAAGCTCCGCAACAGGCGGCAGTTCGCGACAGAGCTGCGGCCAGGGCGCGGGCGGTGTGCGTAGCGCGCACTGCCTCGCGATCGCCTGTCTCAACCCGTCCAACCGGTCCTGTGACCAGCCGGGAAGCTGCGTGACCGCCACCGACTGGGGCGCAGGCGGCGTGTCGTCAGCGGCTCGCGCGAGACCTGCGCCTGTCATCACCGCACCCGCGATGAGGCTGAGCGCCAGGGCGCGCGCGTTACACTGCCACCGCTTTAACCACACGCTCATCACGATGGACGGTACCTGGATTCTTCTTGCAGAGGCTGGTGGCATTCTTGCCCTGGTGTTGCTATTTGTCTGGTGGACCATGCGGGGCAAGAAATAACGCGGGCTCAGTGCAGCGTGCGGGGCACGGCCAGCGTGAATGCCGCGATGGGCTGATCGAACCGGTGCCCGTCTTCGGCCACGAAGAAATAGCTGCCTTCCATGGTGCCGATCGGCGTTGCGATACGGCTGCCGCTCGTGTACTCGAACTTCTCGCCAGGCTTGAGGAAGGGTTGCTGACCCACCACGCCCAGACCTTTTACCTCAACGACTTCGTCCTGCTCGTCCCGGATGATCCAGTGGCGGCTGATCAGTTGCGCCGCCACCTTGCCGGTGTTGACGATGGTGACCGTGTAGGCGAACGCATATTGGGCCGCTGACGGATCGGACTGATCGGGCAGATAGCGCACCTGAACGCTGATGCTGAACTGATAGCGAGGCTCGCTCACGTGACTGACCTTCGCGGTGGTGAGTGGGGGAGGGGCTGCCTGAATCCGGCAGCGCGTGGGCCCATGTCGCAGCGCCCGTCCGGCGCCTGCCAGGCTCGAGGGTAAACTCCCATTGTATTGGACTTACCGTCCGCGCCTGCCAAGGCCTTCTCGATGAACCGTTCATTTCGCATCGCACCGAGCCTCCTGTCTGCCGATTTCGCCCGCCTTGGCGAGGAGGTGCGCGCCGTTGAAGCCGCGGGCGCCGATCTGATCCACTTCGACGTGATGGATAACCACTACGTGCCCAACCTCACCATCGGGCCGATGGTGTGTCAGGCCATTCGCCCGCATGTGAGCATCCCGATCGATGTTCATCTGATGGTCCGGCCAGTGGACCGACTGGCGGCGGATTTCGCCAAGGCAGGCGCCAACCTCATCACCTTTCACCCCGAGGCGTCCGACCATGTCGATCGCACGCTGCAGCTGATCCGGGACAGTGGCTGTCGGGCGGGCCTGGTTTTCAATCCGGCGACACCGCTGCACTACCTCGACCATGTGATGCATCGGCTCGACATCATTTTGCTCATGTCGGTGAACCCGGGCTTCGGAGGCCAGCGCTTCATCGATGCGACGCTCGAGAAGCTGAAGGCGGTCCGGGCTCGGATCGATGCCCACGTGGCAGCAGGAGGTCAGCCAATCTGGCTCGAGGTCGATGGCGGCATCAAGGTTGAGAACATCGCACAGGTGGCGGCTGCAGGGGCCGATACCTTCGTAGCGGGTTCAGCCGTTTTTGGCGCACCCGATCCCGAGGGCGGCTATGTTGGCGTCATGGGGCAACTCCGCGCTGCGCTCGCAGCACGCGAGGCCCCGCCGGCTGCCTAGCGTTCAACCAGGACCGACCTCGATGGATAACTTCTCCCGCCGCTGGTCTGCCCGCGCGGTACTGATCGATCTGGATGGCACCCTTCTCGACACCATCGATGACCTGGCTGCCGCGGCGAACGCCATGCTGGTCGAACTGGGCAGACCCGAGCGGCCGATTGCCGACGTTCGGCGGTTTGTCGGGAAAGGCGCCGAATCCCTGGTCCAGCGCACGCTCACCGGAAGTCTCGACGCACCCATCGATCCCGTCACGCTTGCCGAGGCTCTTCCGGTCTTCCGGCGACACTACACGCGGGAAAACGGCTTGAGTGCGCGCTGCTATCCCGGCGTGGTTGAGGGCCTGACCGCCATGCGCGCCAACGGCCTGAAGCTCGCCTGTGTCACCAATAAACCGGTCGCTTTCACCTTGCCGCTCCTCGATCGCACCGGCCTGTCCGCCTGGTTCGATATGGTGATTGGTGGCGACTCGCTCCCGCGCAAGAAGCCTCACCCTGCGCAGCTTCTCCATGCCTGCGAGGGGTTTGGCATTGCCCCGGCCGACGCGGTGATGATCGGTGATTCGGCCAACGATGCGCTTGCTGCTCGCGCAGCCGGTATGCCGGTGTTTGTGTTGCCGTATGGCTATAACGAAGGCCAGAGCGTGACCGAACTCGATGCCGACGCGGTGATTGAATCGCTCGCGCAGGCCGCCACACTGATCAACCCGCTCACACCAGCAATTCGCGCGGCAGATTCACCAGCACATCGTTGACGCTTCTGACCCCCTGTCCCGGGGTCATGTGTCGGCGCATCAGGTTGCGGGTACTCGCGGCATCGCGGGCGGTGATCGCCTGCAGTAATTCGCCGTGCTGCGCGTAGGAGGCCTCAAGGTCACCGAGCGCGCCAAAGGCGTGCTTGCGGTAAGCGCCCGTGAGCGTTCGGGCGCGCAGGATTTCTTCTCTCAGGTAGGGGTTCCTGGCGCCCCGATAGAGGCAGTCGTGAAAGGCCTGGTTGGCGTCCTGCCAGCCCTCGCGGTCGCCACGTTTGACCACCGCTGCGGCTCGGCGATGCAGCCCCGTCAGCGTGTCGCGTTCGTCATCGCTCATGCGCTCGCAAGCCAGTTGGGCGCAGAGGCTCTCGAGCTCGCTCAGCACCTCCCAGATTGCAAACAGGCGCTGAATGTCGACCTTGGCCACCACCGCGCCCCCGCGCGGGGCAGCGGCCAGCAGCCCCTGCGCCTGCAGTTGCAAAATGGCCTCTCGAACCGGGGTACGTGAGACCGAGTGTGCAGCCGCGAGCGCCACCTCATCCACCGGATCGCCCGGTTGAAGGGTGCCTGACTGCACGGCCTCCTCGATGGCTCGCCGGATGGTGTCGCTGGCTTTCAATGAAATACGCTCAAAGGAGTTCCCGGAATACTGACCACAGGGAATTGCCGGTCGGCTCGATTTATACGCTAAAGTTCGATTGGTATACAGAAGAAAGCCATCCGTATTTACCCGCTCTCGCGGTACCAGCCAGTCCGGCATCACGGTCCGCTTGGGTATTCAAGTCCATTCAGGTTCCCCAGGGGGCAGAGATGAATGCAATAGGTCAGGCGATTCACGCAAGCAGCGCGTTACGCGGCATCCGTGTGCTCGATTTTTCGCGGGTTCGTGCCGGCCCCACCTGCGTGCGGATGCTGGCTGACTTTGGCGCCGATGTCATTCGGATCGAGCCGCCTAAGGGCGTGGATCCCAACGAAGGCATGTTCGCTGCCGACCGCATGGGTGGCGACTTTCAGAATCTGAACCGCAACAAGCGTTCGCTGACGCTCAACATGAAGAAGCCGGGTGCCATGGAGCTTCTTCAGCGCCTCATCAAGCAGGCCGATGTCGTGGTCGAAAACTGGCGGCCCGATGTGAAGGCTCGGCTTGGGCTCGACTACGAGAGTCTGAAGAAGATCAATCCGCGAATCATCCTCGCGAGCATTTCAGGCTTTGGCCAGGACGGCCCGTATGCCGAGCGGCCCGGTTTTGATCAGATCGCGCAGGGCATGGGCGGGATCATGTCTGTCACGGGTTTCCCGGGACAGGGTCCGGTCCGCGCGGGGCTCGCGGTGGCCGATTCCAGCACTGGGCTGTATGCGTCGATCGGCATCATGGTTGCGCTCCTTGAGCGCCAGCAATCGGGTGTTGGGCAGTGGGTGCATGCCTCGCTGCTTCACAGCATGATCGCCATGATGGATTTCCAGGCCGCGCGTTACCTCAACGATAACGACGTGCCGATTCAGGTCGGCAACTCCCACCCCACCAGCGCGCCGATGGGGCTTTTCGAGGCTTCTGACGGTCACTTCAACTTGGGCGCATCCGGTAATGGCAGCTGGATCCGGCTTTGCAACCTGCTGGGTAAGCCCGAGTGGATCAACGACCCGGAACTCTCCACCGAAAAGCTCCGCGTGAAGAACCGCGAGCGCTGCGATGCCATCATCAATGAGATCTTCCGCACCAAGCCAGTTGCCTACTGGGTCGATGCGCTCAACGAGGCGGGCGTGCCCGCCGGTCCGGTTTACACAATCCCGCAGATGTTCGATGACGCGCAGGTAAAGCACCTGGGCGTCGTGAAATCGGTGGAGAGCGCGCAGGGCCCCATGCGGCATTTCCTCACCCAGCCGGTTACTCTGTCGCGCACACCGGCTGACGTCGTTCGGACCGCGCCGGGTTGGGGCGAGCATACCGACGAGGTGTTGAAGGGGGTGGGCTATGACGACGCTGGAATCGCCGCGCTGCGCGAGCAGGGCGTGATCTGAGCGCCTGAGCGAAAGGGGTACGACCCCGTCTCGTCCCGCCTTCCGCGGTTCGCCCGGCGCGAGCCGCTAACGGAGTCCAGCATGGCCAATCCTC
>JAGWXN010000127.1 GCA_018969885.1 Betaproteobacteria bacterium
GGCGCGGAAAAGCCCAGGAGTCCGGTATTGACGCCACAGCGCAGCGCGCCGCGCTGTTTGATTGCATCGACAGTGGGGCCAGCCAGCGCCACGGCGGGCGCCGCAAGCGCGGCCGCTAGGACGAGGGTCTTCGCCAGGGTTCGAAACATGAAAAGTCTCCTTGATGGCAGTCGGATAATCACCGGGGGCAGAGTTTACGGGGCTTCGCGAGCCCTGCCCAGATCAGGGGGAAAAGGCGGGCCCGGCCGCAGGCGCTCACCCGCCCGGGCGGGTACGATGGCGAACTTTCTGAACCGCCTCATGGAACCCCCAAGATGACTACCCATCGCATCGCAGTGCTCCCCGGTGACGGGATCGGCAAGGAAGTTGTTCCCGAGGGCTTGCGCGTGCTTGACGCCGCAGCCCGGCAATTTGGCATCGACCTGCGATTCGATCACTTCGATTTCGCGAGTTGTGACTACTACGCCAAACACGGCCAGATGATGCCGGCCGACTGGAAGGAAAAAATCGGCGGACATGACGCGATCTTTTATGGCGCGGTGGGCTGGCCCGCAACCGTGCCCGACCATATCTCCCTCTGGGGGTCGCTCCTGCTGATGCGGCGCGAGTTCGATCAGTACATCAATCTGCGTCCGGTCCGTCTGATGCGAGGTGTGCCCTGCCCGCTTGCTGACCGCAAGCCCGGCGACATCGATTTTTACGTGGTCCGCGAAAACACCGAAGGCGAGTACTCATCCGTGGGCGGCAAGATGTTCGCGGGCACCGACCGGGAATTCGTGCTGCAGGAGTCGGTGTTTACCCGAACCGGCGTCGACCGGGTGTTGCGCTACGCGTTCGAACTGGCCCGCCGCCGACCGCGCCGCAAACTCACGTCGGCCACCAAATCGAACGGCATCTTCATCTCGATGCCCTACTGGGATGAGCGGGTCGCGGAAATGAGCGCTGCGTATCCTGATGTCACCCTCGACAAGTTTCACATCGACATCCTCACCGCGCATTTCGTCCGCAATCCCCACTGGTTCGACGTGGTTGTTGCGAGCAATCTGTTTGGCGACATCCTGTCCGATCTGGGGCCCGCCTGCACCGGCACCATCGCGATTGCGCCGTCGGGCAACATCAATCCCGAGCGTAAATTCCCATCCTTGTTCGAGCCGGTTCACGGGTCGGCGCCCGACATCGCCGGGCGGGGCGTCGCCAATCCGATTGGCCAGATCTGGTGCGGCGCGATGATGCTCGATCACCTGGGCTACTCGGCGGCGCATGATGCGATTGTGCGTGCGATTGAAACCGTCACCGCGGGCGGGCCTCGTACGCCCGACATGGGCGGCACCGCCGGCACCGTGGACGTGGGCCGCGCGATCGAAGCGGCCCTGCGGGGCTGATCAGAGGGGCCGCCCTCACCGGTGGGGCGGCGCCGCCGCGCTTGATCGGGCGCAAGGTCCGCCGGCGCCCGTTCCCGCACCACGCTTGTCCGCGAGCAAGGCTTTGGCATACTCGGGGTGATTTCGATCAAGGAGTTTCAAATGGTTCGTGAGTTTTTCGTCTCGCTCGGGGCGGCCGCAACGCTGGCCCTGGCGAGCGGGCCCGCGCTGGCCCAGCAGTACCCCACTCGCCCGGTCACCATCGTCGTGCCGTTTGCGGCCGGCGGCCCCACTGACATCGTGGCGCGCAGCATGGCTGATGCCATGGGCCGCTCGGTCCAGGGCGCAAATTTCGTGGTCGACAATGCAGCCGGCGCAGGCGGCACCATTGGCGTTGCCAAGGTCGCGCGCGCGACCCCGGATGGCTACACCCTGCTGGTGCATCACATTGGCATGGCGACTGCCCCTGCGCTCTACCGCAAGCTTGCGTTCGATCCCCTCAAGGATTTCGAGTACGTGGGGCTCATCAATGAAGTTGCGATGACGCTTCTGGTCAAAACCGCGCTGCCGGTCAATGACGTAAAGGAGCTGATGCCCTACCTCAAGCAGAACGCGGCCAAGGTGAGTCTTGCGAACGCGGGCATCGGGTCGGCGTCTCATCTTTGTGGCCTCCTGTTCATGAGTGCGATCGCCACCGACCTCACCACCGTGCCTTACAAGGGCACCGCGCCCGCGCTCGCCGATCTGCTGGGCGGCCAGGTCGATATGCTGTGCGACCAGACCACCAACACTGTGCCGCAGATCAAGGCAGGCAAGGTGCGCGCGCTGGCTGTGACCTCGTCCACCAGGCTGTCCATCCTGCCCGAGCTGCCCACCCTCGCCGAGAGCGGCCTCAAAGACTTTGACGTCTCGGTCTGGCATGGCCTCTATGCGCCCAAGGGGACGCCCAAGGCAGTCGTCGACCGCCTGGTCGCCGGGCTCAGGCAGGCGCTCAAGGATCCGGCCATCGTCAAGCGTTTCGCTGAGCTTGGCACCGAGCCTGTGGCTGAGGCCAAGGCCGCGCCCGAGGCGCTTCGCGCGCATCTGGCTGCCGAGATCACCAAATGGGCGCCGCTGATCAAGCAGGCCGGCATCTACGCGGATTGAACGCGGCCGATCCTTCGGGGCTGCTCGCTGCGAGCTTTGCCGCGGCGGTCGCAGCCGCGGATCCTTCAAAGGTGCTTCCCGCGCACCTGCCTGATCCGCAGCAACTCCGGCGCTTTGGCCGAACGCTGGTGGTGGGTGCTGGAAAAGCCGCCGCCAGCATGGCGCTCGCGGTTGAAGCGCACTGGCCGGCTGACTGTCCGTTGTCGGGCGTGGTGGTGACGCGTTATGGGCATGGCGCGGCCTGCGAGCGGGTCCGCGTCGTGGAGGCTGGCCATCCGGTTCCTGACGAGGCGGGCGAGGCGGCTGCGCGGCAGATTCTCCAGGCGGCGCAGTCGCTCAGCGAAAATGATCTGCTGCTGGTTTTGGTCTCAGGCGGCGGGTCGAGCCTCCTCAGTCTGCCGGTAGCCGAGGTGCCGATGACCGACCTCCGGTCGGTCACCCGCCAGCTTCTCGCAAGCGGGGCGCCCATCCAGGACATCAATGTAGTTCGCAAGCACCTGTCGCAGATCCAGGGCGGGCGGCTTGCGCAGGCCACCCCGGCGCGGGTGCTCGCGCTGGTGATTTCCGATGTGGCGGGTGACGATCTGTCGGCCATCGCGAGTGGCCCGTGTGTGCCCGATCCGAGCACCTACGGCGATGCGCGTGCGCTGCTTTCGCAGTGGGGGGTGGACGTGCCCGCCTCGGTTGCCGGCTTTCTCGAGCGGGGTATTGATGGGGGCGTCGCTGAAACCCCCAAGCCAGGCAATTCGCTGTTCGCGCGGGTCGAGAACCGGCTGATCGCGAGCGCCCATCGCAGTCTGGAGGCCGCTGCTGAGGTGTTTCGCGGCGCGGGAATCCAGCCGGTCATTCTTGGCGACACGATCACCGGCGAGGCGCGGGATGTGGCCCAGGTGATGGCGGCGATTGCGCGCGAAATCGCGGTTCACCAGGCGCCCTTCCAGCGACCGGTCGCGCTCATTTCTGGCGGCGAATGCACGGTCACGGTTCGAGGCCGGGGACGCGGCGGGCGCTGTAGCGAGTTTCTGCTCGCGCTGGCTCAGGCGAGTGTCGGTATCGATCGACTTTGGGCGCTGGCTGCCGATACCGATGGCATCGACGGTGTGGAAGATAACGCCGGGGCGAGGCTTGGCCCCGACAGCTTGCCGCGTGCGCGCGCCCTCGGTCTGGATCCCCGGGGCATGCTCGAAGACAATAACGCCTACGAATTTTTTGCGCGGCTTGGCGATCTCGTGATGACTGGCCCCACGCTCACCAACGTGAATGACTATCGGGTGGTGCTGCTCGCCTCAGACGCTTCTCGCGACCCTTCTGGAGACCCGCTTGAGTTCCGCCGACAACACCCTCACCCTGACCCGGCCCGATGACTGGCATCTGCATCTTCGCGACGGCGGGGCGCTAGCCGCTGTAGTGGGCGCGAGCGCGCGCCAGTTCGCGCGGGCCATCGTCATGCCCAACCTCAAGCCGCCGGTCACCACGCTCGATGAGGCGCTCGCCTATCGGGCCCGCATTATGGCGGCGCTACCGGAGGGCGCCGATTTCACGCCGCTCATGACGCTCTATCTCACCGATCGCACCCACCCCGACGAGATCCGGCGGGCGGCGCAGAGCGGTGTGGTGCATGCGGTCAAGCTGTATCCGGCTGGCGCCACCACCCATTCGGATGCCGGGGTGACCGATCTCGCGCACACCCACGCCGCGCTGGAAGCGATGCAGGCCTGCGGCATGCCTCTTCTGGTCCACGGCGAGGTCACCGACCCAGGGGTTGACGTGTTCGATCGCGAGGCGGTCTTCATCGACACCGTGCTCGAGCCGCTTCGCCGGCGCTTTCCAGACCTGCGGGTGGTGCTCGAGCACATCACCACGCGCGAGGCCGCGCAGTATGTCACCGAGGCCGCTGGGCCGATCGCAGCCACCATCACGGCGCATCACCTGCTATGGAATCGGAATGCCATCTTCACGGGGGGCTTACGCCCGCATTGGTATTGTCTGCCGGTGCTCAAACGGGAGCTTCATCGCGAGGCGCTGGTGGTGGCTGCCACCTCAGGAAGTCCGAAGTTCTTTCTCGGCACCGACAGCGCGCCGCACGCGGCACGGCTGAAGGAACATGCTGCGGCGTGCGCCGGTTGCTACACGGCGCCGCATGCGCTGGAGCTCTACGCCACCGCCTTTGAGCGCGCGGGCGCATTGCACCGGCTGGAGGCCTTCGCGAGCTTCCATGGCCCCGATTTCTATCGTCTGCCGCGTAACCTTACAAAGGTCATGCTCGCTCGCGAGTCCTGGCAAATTCCCGAGCGCCTGCCCTTCGGCACCGAGACCATCGTGCCGCTCGCGGGTGGCGAGACGCTGGGCTGGCGGCTTGCAGCCTGAGGGGGACGTCCCGCCCTGGCTCGCGGGCTGGCAGCCCTGGGCGCAGGCCCTGGGCTGGCCCGCAGCCGGCGCGCTTCACCTCGAGCGGGCCAACGCTTTTGCCGCGGCGCGTGACTGTCGCTCCGGATCGGGTCAACCCCTCCGCTTCGTGCCTGCGCCAGCGCTTGCCGAGCCTGGCCTGGGATACGAGACGATCATCTTTGACCAAGGCCAGGTGCCCACACGCACGACGGGCCGGGGCGGCCGGCATGATTTCGCCAATGCGCTCGCGTGGCTCAGCTTTCCGCGACTGAAGGCGCGCCTCAATGCGCTCCATGTCGAGGCGCTGTCGACAGGTCACGACTCAGGGCGGCGTGGCACGCTGCGTGATCGCGCCACCCTCTTTGATGAGAGTGGCGCGCTCGTGCTCACCGATCACGCGGCTTCAGCAGAGTTGCTTCGCCAATTTAACTGGTCGGGGCTGTTCCTCGACCGTCGTGACGACTGGGGTGATCGCATCCGCGTCGTGATCACGGGCCATGCGCTGATCGAGAAACTTTGTGCGCCTTATAAATCGATCTGCGCTCAGGCGCTGGTACTGCACGCTTCGCCCGCCACTGCACCCGATGCCATCGATACGCTCGCCGCGCGCGTGCTCTGCCCGGCAGCGCTACAGTCGCTCACGCCGCTCCCCCTCATGGGCATTCCGGGCTGGTCACCCGCCAATCATGATCCGGCGTTCTACAATGATCCGCAGGTCTTTCGAACAGGACGGCAACGATGAATCTGCTGATTACCGGCGGCGCTGGCTTTCTAGGCCAGCAGCTGATCCGTGCACTACTGGCCCGCGGTGAGCTGGCCGTGTCTGACGATGGCGCCGCACGGCCCATCACCCGCATCACCTGTTTCGATCAGATCGAGGGCGGCCTCGACGATGCACGCGTGCGTAACGTGGCGGGCGATATCGCCGACCCGGGCACAGTGTCATCGCTTATCAACGCGGAGACCGGCGCGGTGATCCATCTGGCGGCTGTGGTGAGCGGTACCGCTGAGGCCGATTTCGATCTTGGCATGCGGGTCAATGTCGATGGCACTCGGACGATGCTTGAAGCCTGCCGGCGCGCCGGATCGTGTCCGCGTGTGGTCTTCTCAAGCTCGGTGGCGGTGTTTGGCGGCGATCTGCCCCCGGTCGTCGATGACGCTGTGGCCCCCACGCCGCAGGGGTCGTATGGCGTGCAGAAGCTGATCGGCGAGTGGCTGGTTCATGACTACACCCGGAAGGGGTTCATCGACGGCCGAAGCGTGCGTATTCCTACGGTGGTGGTGCGCCCGGGCAAGCCCAACGGTGCGGCGTCGGGTTTTGCATCGAACATCATCCGCGAACCGCTTGCCGGCCGTGAGGCTGTGCTGCCTGTGCCGGTCGATACCCGGATGTGGATCTCCTCGCCCCGCAGCGCCGTCGCCAACCTGTTGCACGCGGCATCGTCACCGTCCTCGGCATGGGGATGGAACCGGTCGCTCAACCTGCCAGGATTGAGCGCGAGCATGGGCGAGGCGCTCGCCGCGCTCGAAAAAGTGGGTGGGGCGGCGGCTCGCGCGCGGGTGCGTGAGGCGCATGATCCGGCCATCATGCGCCTGGTTCGCACCTGGCCTGATCGGTTCAACACGGCGCGTGCACAGGCCATGGGGTTTGTGGTCGACCGCGATTTCGAAGCGATCGTGCGGGCCCATGCCGCCGACTATCCTCCCACCTGAGGGGCGGGAGACGGAGCGAAGTGTGCGAACCAGACCTGTAGGCCGGATTCTGTGCGCCGGCAAGCCGGCTGGCGATCATTCCTCTGGGCGCGCGGTTACCCACGCGCTCTAGCCATCTACCCGCACACTCGAGCGGACCGCCCGTCGGGCCCAGGGGCCCTGCGTGTGCCTATTTGATGTTGCTCCGGGTGGGGTTTAGCGTGCCAGCCCTGTCGCCAGGGCTGCGGTGAGCTCTTACCTCGCCATTTCAACCTTACCGTCGCCATCGGTTGCCCGGTGGCGCTTGGGCGGTGTGCTTTCTGTTCCACTTTCCGTCGCCAGAACGTCTTGCGGCGCCCTGGCGCCTGGCCGTTAGCCAGCACCCTGTCCTGTGGAGTCCGGACCTTCCTCCAGCCGGCATGCGTACATGCCGACCAGCGACCGCCCGGCCTGGTTCGCCAACCCATGTTAGCGCATCCGGGACTCGCGCCGGCGAGGTCGCGGGGCCTCCCGCCGCCGCCGGCCTGCCGGACCCGCGCCGGGCTGCTTTTCATGTGAATTGGAGGAAGGGCGTCTAAGTAGCTAATTTAAAGGATTATTTCGGTGTGACTTGCTTGTGATTCCTGCGCTAAGTCCTTGACCCACCAAAAGAAATTCCCGATCGCCTTGACCGCGCTACCCCAGATTGCGTATAGTGGGAAAAAGTGCAACAAAGTGTTTTTTTATGGGATTTAGACCCTGCAACGGGTCAAGTTTCGGCGGGCAGGTGGACCAGGAATGTTCCAGGGAAGTTCAGCGCTATTGCTCGATGCAAAGGGACGGATGACCGTTCCCAGCCGGCATCGCGACGCGCTCGCCATTCAATGCGAGGGGCGACTCACGCTCACCCGTTCGCCAGATGGCTGCCTGCTGCTGTTTCCCAGGCCGGTCTGGGAGGTGCACCGTGAACGGATCGCAGCCCTTCCCATGAACGCACGCGCCTGGACCCGGATTTTTCTTGGCAGCGCCTGCGATGTCGACATGGACACCACCGGCCGGATCCTGATCGCGCCGGAGTTGCGCCAGGCAGCGCGACTCGACAAAGACGTGATGCTCCTCGGAATGGGTAGCCACTTCGAAGTCTGGGATGCGCCCACGCTGGTCGAGCGTGACCAGCAGGCCATCGCAGCCGGGCTGCCCGATGCGCTATCCAATTTTTCCTTCTAGACCGGTGCGAATTGATCGATTCAGCGCAGGCTGTAGACGGGGTTCCCCCGAGCGGTCACCAGCCGGTCATGCTGGCCGAGACGCTGGCGGCGCTTGCGCCTCGACCCGACGGTTGCTACCTCGACTGCACCTTCGGTCGGGGTGGGCACAGTCGCGCCATCCTGGCGCAGTTGGGCCCAGCGGGACGGCTGATCGCGCTCGATCGCGATCCGCAGGCGGTCGCGGCCGCGCAGTCCATGACCGATCCGCGATTTTCGGTCGCGCAGGCGCGGTTCTCGACGCTGGCAGCGGTGCTCGATCAGCTGGCGGTGCCGCTCCTCGATGGTGTGCTGCTCGACCTCGGCGTGTCGTCGCCGCAGCTCGACGATGCCGCGCGCGGTTTCAGCTTTCGCGCCGAGGGGCCGCTCGACATGCGAATGGACCCCAGCAGCGGAATTTCAGTGCGGCAGTGGTTGGGCGAGGCGAGTGAGCAGACGATCTCAGAGGTGCTGACAGAGTATGGGGAAGAACGGTTTGCTGTTCCGATTGCAAAGGCGATTGCAGCTTGCGTGCGCCGCGACGGCGATGGCGCGCTCGCAACGACCACCGAGCTTGCCCGGCTCGTTGCGACTGTCCTGCGCAGTCGGCGCGGCGCGACGGTCCCCGGACGCGACCCGGCCACCCGGACCTTTCAAGCTCTACGGATTTTCATTAATCAGGAGCTTGATGAGCTCACGCACGGGCTCACCGCAGCGTGCGATCGCCTTGCGCCTGCGGGACGGCTCGCGGTGATCAGCTTTCATTCGCTTGAGGACCGGATCGTGAAGCGCTTCATCGCGCATCAGGCAGGGCGCGATGCGCCGCGCCATCCGGTCACTGGCGCCGTGGTTGACCATGCGCCGACGCTACGCCCGCTCGGCCGCTGGCTCGCAGGCGACGCCGAAATCGCAGGCAACCCGCGCGCCCGCTCAGCGGTGTTGCGTGCGGCTGAGAAATGCTGAAGCACTGAGCGAAACATGCGCCGCCTCAACATCGTCCTCATCGCGCTTCTCGCGGCCTGCGCGATCGCACTGATCACGTCGCAGCATCACGCGCGGCGGCTGTTCGTTGAGCTCGAGCGTGCACAGGCGCAAAGCCGAAGCCTCGAGGTTGACTGGAACCAGCTGCGCGTGCAGCAGACCTCGCTTGCCACCGCCGCATTGATTGACGCCAAGGCCCGGCGCGACCTGGGGATGGAGTCGGTGAGCGCCGACCGCACGCTGCATCTGCTGCGCGATCCAGAAACCCGTGCACTGCAGATCGGGGCGCTGCCGGCGGTGCTTGCGCGTAAGCCCGGCACGCAGCAGCCACCGCGTCGGCCGGACGGAGCTCGCTGATGGCCTCGCGCAGTCGCCGCAACGTGCCCTTCTCATCGAATCCGCTTCTGCGGGTCACACTGCCCGCGTATCGTTCACATCTGCTCATGGCGCTGGTCGCGCTCGCTTTTCTGGCGCTCGCGGGT
>JAGWXN010000128.1 GCA_018969885.1 Betaproteobacteria bacterium
GCGGCGAGCGGCTGCAAACAAAAATCCGGCGAAGGCGCCCACGCCTGCCGCCTCGGTAGGGGTGAACACACCGAGGTAGATACCGCCAATGATGAACAGAAACAGCGCAGCCACCGCCCAGACTTTGCGCAGGCTCCTCAAACGCTCACGGGCCGCCGTCCGTTCACCGGGTTTGCCGCTGTCCGGATGCCGCCATACCGACCACAATACCGCGCCTACATAAAGCAGTGTGCCCAGAAGTCCGGGGATCACCGCTGCGATGAAGAGCTTGCCTACGTCGGTACGGGTCATGAAGCCGTAGAGCAGAAGCGGCACCGATGGCGGAATCATGATGCCAAGCGTTGCCCCCGCCGCCACCGAGGCTGAGGCGAGTGAGTCGGCGTAACCAAATCGTCGCATCGGGGGCAATGACACCTTCGCCATGGTGGCTGCGGTGGCAAAGCTCGACCCGCAGACACTTGCGAAGCCCGCGCTGGCGATGACCGATGACATGGCAAGCCCGCCTCGAAGGTGGCCCACGAATGCATTGGCCGCACCGAACAATTCATCCGAGAGCCGCGAAGCGGCGATGAATCCGCCCATCAGGATGAAGAGGGGAATGACCGACAGTTCCTCATTCATCACGGTGGTAAAGCCCACCTGTCCCACCATGGCGAGCGCTGCCGGTACGCCCTGCAGGAGCGCGAATCCGCCAAAGCCGATCAGGAGCAGACCGAACGCAATGGGCAGTCCGGCAAAGAGCAGTACGAACAGCAGAAGGAACGCACCGATCGCGAGCGTCATCTCACGACCTGCCAGACTCGGAGCGATTGGCAAACAGACTGCGCACCGCAAGGGCTGCGAGCATCAGCGCGCCAATCATTGCCGCTGTGGCCATCAGATAGCCAAGCGGCGCATACGGAAAATTCAGCACCGGCGTGGTTTCGTCCATCGCGCCGAGCTTGCCCGCATGCACCCAGATGCGCCACGCCAGAAAGCCGGTGCCAGCCGCGCTCACGCCGTGAATCAGAAACAGACGCACGCGTTGAACCGCGCCACGAAACAGATGATCGAGAAGGCCCAGCGACAGATGTTCGTTAGTCCGGCACAAAAGCGGCAGCGTCGTGAATGCAAGCGCACCCATTTGTACCTGGATCATTTCATAGCCCGCAGGCAATGGGCTGGCAAACAGATAGCGACCGCCCACGTCGATGGCGACGGTGAGCATCAGACAGAAGAGCTGCATCGCCACCAGGAAGCCTAGCGCCCGCACAGGCAGGCTGGAGCGACTGGTCATGGCGGGGCCCTCGTAGAAAGGGCGCGCGAGTGGCGCGCCCGTCTCCTTACTTATGAGCGGCAATGCTGGCTTTGAGCGCAGCGAGTGCCGCCTTGGCGTCGATACCGGTGGCCTGCGCGGCCTTCAGCCAGTCGTCCTCAAAAACACGCAGGGCGGACTCGAGTTCGGCGAGATAGGTGCCCGAGGCCATCGTGATCTCTACGCCAGCTGCCTTCACGTTTTCACGCGACTTGGCGGCCTCGGCATCCCAGTTACGACCCGCGATCCGGGACAGGCGTTCGCCCGAGAGATTGAGAATGGCATCGCGGTCGGCCTGCGACAGCTGATTCCACTTGGCCTTGTTCACGCCAAAGAAGAAGGTGGCCGAGTAGATGCCCTTGGGGAAATCGAGCAGGTGTCGGATCGTGCCCTGCAATGAAAAATCGGTGAATGATGAGGCGTCGATGAAGAGCCCATCGGTGACCCCGCGGCGCACCATCTCGGCGGCCTGCGGGCCAGGCGCGCGAATACCCACGCCGCCCAGGGCTTTGGCGATATCCACGTTGATCGCTGCGCCACCGGCAAGCTTCATGCCGTTCCAGTCAGCCATTGATTTCAGCGGCTTCTTCGAGGTCCAGACCCGTCCGGGCTGGGCGGCCCACAGGGCCAGCAGCTGAATGCCTGCATGTTCATCGCGGGAGGCGAAATGTTTGTCAGTCACCTGCCAGAGAGCCGCCGACAAAGGCTCTGACAGATCGGACAGGAACGGCAGCTCCCCCACCCTGGCGAGCGGGAAGCGTTGCGGGGTGTACCCGTGCACGCTAAATACCGCCTCGACGATGCCGTCTTTCACCATGTCCAACTGGGTGGGCGGCGGGCCCAGGCTGCTGGCGGTGACCTCGAAGCGAACCCGACCCTGCGTGGCGGCGGCGACCTCGTCGGCCCAGGGTTTGAGCGTGCGTGTCATGATCGGGTGAGTGGGCGGCAGCCAACCGTTGATTCGGAGTACGGTTTGCGCCTGGGCGGCAGCCCCCGTCAGGGTCAGGCTGAGCGCGAGGGTGGCGCCAGATAGGACGCGGTGCAGGCGGATCATCAGTGGTTCCTCGATCGGTTGCGTGAACGGGCCGTTGGATGTCGGCGGATATTAGCGAACGGCATTCGGCTGTCAAGGATCTTCGCTTAGCTTACGAACCGCGCCTGGTTGCCAAAACGGTGACCCCGTGTCCAGAATACCGAATGGCGTTCGCTTAACCTGAGCGTCAGGCATCCTGGCGGGTGCCACCCCCCTTAAACCTTCAACGCGGCCTTTCCCATGCCTGTTCCTGATTCGCAGGGCCTGCGCTCGCTGGTCCGTCCTGACCGGGTCCACCACTCTGTTTACGCCAATCCGGCGTTGTTCGAGCTGGAGCTCGATCGGATATTCGGTCGGGCCTGGCTGCTGTTGGGTCATGCCTCGCAGGTGGCCAATCCGGGCGACTGGTTCACCACTCGAATGGGGCGGCTACCGGTCATCGTTTCACGCGACGCCTCCGGCGCAGTGCGTGTACTGATTAACCGCTGTACGCATCGTGGCGCACTGGTCTGCCACGAATCCAGTGGCCATTCGCGCGCCTTCGTCTGCCCGTACCATGGCTGGGGCTTCGAACTCGACGGTCGCCTCACCGGTGTACCCGTGCCGCAAGGCTATGGCGAGCAACCCCAGAAGGTGTTCGCCGACCTGGGGTTACGGGCAGTGCCGCGGGTGGATCTCTATCGTGGCTTTATCTTTGCCAGCCTGTCGCCCACTGGGCCTGACCTGGTCAAGTTTCTCGGGCCGCTCGCGAGCTCTTTCGATGATCTGGTCGATCGCGCGCCCAACGGCGAAGTCGAGGTGGCGGGCGGGGTGTTCAAACACACCTATGAGGGCAACTGGAAGCTGGTGCTTGAAAACCATCTCGATGGTGTGCATCCCAACCATGTGCATATCTCGTCGGTGCACGTGGCGCGCGATGCCGCTGATCCCGGTCAACCGGAAAAATATGCCGATATCTCGATCCGTCAGATGCGCCAGAACGGTGCGCCTGAACCGGTCTGGGAGGCCATTGGCATGTGGACCAGCGACTGGGGGCATGGCTACATGGGCGATTACCACTCCGACGGTCGGCTGGTGGTGGGGCTCAACAATCCGGTGTTTGCGCAGTATCGCGAACGGCTTGAGCAGCGGGTGGGGGTCGATGAGGCGAAGCGCATTCTGGGCGTCACGCGCTGGAACACCATCGTCTACCCGAACGTGTCCTTCATGAGCCAGTTTCGCCAGCTGCGGATCGTGCATCCACTTGCCGTCAATCGTACAGTGGTCTACACCTACAACCTGCGGCTGAAAGGCGCGCCCGAGCAGATGTTTCGCGACACCATCGCGTTTTCCAATGTGGTGAACGGCACCGCATCCTGGGTGCTCACCGACGATCTCGAAGTGTATGGCCGCGTCCAGAAAGGCTTGGAAGCGGCCCAGCCTGAATGGGTGAATCTTGCGCGTGGGGCGGGGCGCGATGTCCCGGATGGTGAGCTCCTGCGGGGCGTTACCGGCACGAGCGAAATCTTCATCCGGCGGCAGTTCGATGCGTGGCTGCGCTACATGTGTGTCGATTCTTCAGGGAGCGCAGCATGACGGGCCCGTCCGTTTCGCCGCCTGCCGACTTCGGTCTTTCGCGTCTTGCTCGGCTGGAGGAGGTTCGCCAATTTCTTTTTCATGAGGCACGCCTGCTCGACACTCACCAGTTCGAAGATTGGCTTGCGCTCTTTACGCATGACGCCACCTACTGGGTGCCGCTCGAAGCCGCGCAAACCGATCCGCTCAATACGTCTTCGATCATTCACGATGACCGGACGCTGCTCGAACTGCGCGTCCGCCAGATCACCCATCCGCGCGCGCACGCCCGCCGTCCGATCGCGCGAACCGTGCACCAGGTAGGCAATGTGCAGATGCTCTCCCAAGACGAGGGCGAGCTGCAGGTTGCCTCCACGCTCGTCCTGTTCGAGTATCGTCTCGAAGTTCAGCGCACCTGGGCTGCGCTGGTTGAGCACCGCCTGAGATGGGTCGATGGGCGGCTGCGTATTGCGGCGAAACGCGTCAACCTCATCAACTCCGAGGCAGAGTTGCCCGGCATTGCATTTCTTCTGTAAGCGCGGGCGCGCCCGACCTTTCCATGACATCCTCCTCAGCTGATTTTCTCGGCGTGACCGGCCGCACGGCGCTCGTGACAGGCGGTGCGCGCAACATTGGCCGGGCCTGTGCGCTCAGGCTGGCCGCGGCGGGCGTGCGGTTGGTAATTGGTGACCTGCTGGCCGATGAGGCGGAGCAAACGGCGCGTGATATCGAGGCGGCCGGTGGCAGCGCGCTTGGTTGCATGCTCGACATTGCTGATCGCGCCTCGGTGGAGGCGTGTGTGGCGAAGGGCCGTGAGCGGTTCGGGCGAATCGACATGTTGGTGAACAACGCGGCGCTTTTTTCTGCGCTGGGCTATCAGGACTTCGACAAGATTCCCTTTGAAGAATGGGATCGCGTGATTCACACCAACATCACCGGCAGCTTTCACTGCATCCGGGCGGTGTCGCCCGACATGAAGGCGGGGCGCTGGGGACGGATCGTGAACGTGTCATCGGGCACCTATCGGATGGGTAGGCCTCATTTTCTTCACTATGTCACCAGCAAAGCGTCGTTGGCCGGCATGAGCCGGTCGCTCGCACGGGAGCTCGGGCAATTCGGAGTGACCGTGAACACCGTGTTACCGGGGGTGGTTCTGCACGGTCTGCAATCCAGTCGTCTTCCTGACTCCTACAAGCAGATGATTCTCAACATGCAGTGCATCGCTGAACCCCTCGACTGCGACGCAATCGCCAATGCGGTCGCTTTTCTCTGTTCGGAGGCAGCACGCTTCATCACAGGTCAAGAGCTTGCAATCGACGGGGGGCTCACACATGGCGGCTGATTCAATCGCGGCACCGAAGGTATGGCTTGATCTCGATCAGGCTGCGCTCGACCGCGCCTACGACCAGGCGCAGCACGCCCCCAACATGCAGCAGGTGCTCAAGCGCTATGAACTCGCGAGTGAGCGCACGCGCGGCCGGCTGGGCGCACCCTCGAGGCATCGTTATGGCCCAACCGAAGCGGAGGCGCTCGACTGTTTCAGGTCCGCTTCTCATGGTGCCTCACCGAATCTTTCGCCGGCGCTCCTCTTTATCCATGGCGGCGCCTGGCGTGGCGGGTTGGCGCGAAACTATGCGTTCATAGCCGATCCATTCATCGCCCACGGCTGCGCGGTGCTGATTCCCGACTTTGCGCCGGTCACCGAGCTGGATGGCGACCTGGGCCGCATGACTGACCAGATCCGTCGTGCGATCGCCTGGGCGTCGGCCAACGCCGAGGCGCTCGGCATCGACCCTGCGCGCATCCATCTGTTCGGACATTCGTCGGGCGGGCATCTGAGCGCAGCCGCGCTGCACACGAATTGGGCGTCGGAATTCTCGCTGCGCACGCATTCACCGGTAGCGAGCCTTACCGTGTGCAGCGGTATCTTTGAGCTGCAGCCGGTTCGCCTGTCGGCACGGAGCAACTACGTGCGGCTGTCAGATGACCAGGTGCACGCGCTCAGCCCCATTCGGCATGTGGCGGCCGTCGACACACCGCTGACGGTGGCCTGGGGTTCGCTCGAGAGTCCAGAATTTCAGCGGCAGGCCAATGACTATGCGGCGGCCGCCGAGGCGGCTGGGCGCACGGTCACACGGTGCGTCGTGGAAGGCTGCAATCACTTTGAAATTCTCGAGACGCTCGCGAGCCCCTACGGCGTATTGGGCCAGATGCTGCTCGAACGGGTGATCGGGGTTACGCCGACGCGCGGGCGATTGGTGTCAACAGGTGTGACGTCGGCGGGTAACGCAGCGCTGGCATCCGTCGTCGCAGCGCCTGCACCAACTGGGCGGGCGAGCGATGAGCGCACCGACCTGCACTGGATGCAATTCGCGCTTGCCCAGTCTCAGGAAGCGTTTGACCGCGGCGACTGGCCAACCGGCGCTGTGCTGGTGCGAGACGGCCAGTTACTCTCAACCGGGCAGAACCGGCAGGTCTCGCAGTGCGACTCCACCGTGCACGCCGAGACTGACGCCATCCGGCGTGCCGAGGCCATGCATGGGGTCGGAAGCACGAAGGGGGCTACGCTCTATTGCACGATGGAGCCGTGCCCGATGTGCGCGGGGGCGCTAAAGAATGCCGGCATCTCGCGGGTGGTGCTCGCGCTGCGGCATGCCACGCTTAAACGAACCGATCTGGGTCCCTACCGGCTTGAAGATTTCTTCACACTCACCGGCTGGCAGCCCGAGTTGAGCAGCGGCCCCCTGCAGGACGACTATCTGGCGCTCAGACGTCGCTGGGGCCGGGACCCAGTTAAAAGCGGCTAGCCTTATTCGAGTGAGAGTTTCTGCTGGGTGACCACCTGGCGGTACACCTCGAACTCGGCCTTGATCTGCGCAGCGAATTCCGCCGGACTGTTGCCAATCACGATCGATCCGGTGTCCTCGATGCGTTTACGAACCGCTGGATCCTCCAGCGCCTTGCGGGTGGCTGCGTTGATCCGCTCAACGATCTCGCTCGGCAGGCCCTTCGGGGCGAGAATGCCGTAGTAAGCCATCCGGTTCACCGGCTCCAGGCCCACTTCCTTGAAGGTTGGGACATTGGGCAGCACCGCCAGCCGCTGGGGTGCAGCCACCACCAGCGGTACCAGCCGGTTAGCTTGCACGAACGGCAACGCGGAGGGGATGTTGTCGAAGATGATCGGCACCTGACCGGCTACGGTGTCGTTTAGCGCCGGGCCTGCGCCACGATACGGAATGTGAATCACGAACACACCGGCCAGGCTCTTGAAGAGTTCTGTCTGCAGGTGACCAATACCGCCGGTGCCCGAGGACGCGTATGAATATTTACCCGGCTTGGATTTCAGCTCATCGATAAAGGCCTTGTAGTCACGCGCCTGGAAGCTGGGATGCACTGCAATCAGGTTGGGGGTTGCCGCGATGTTGATGATCGGGGTGAAGTCGGTGACTGGGTTATAGGGGATCTTTGGATTGATCGCGGGGTTGGCTGCGGTGGTCGACACCGTGGCCATCCCGAGCGAGTAGCCATCGGGCGTAGCGCGCACCGTTTCGGTGGCTCCGACCACGCCACCGCCACCGGCTTTGTTTTCAATCACCACGGGTTGGCCGAGCACCTTGCCGAGCGGCTCGGCGATCACCCGCGCAATGATGTCCGTCGTGCCACCGGGGGCAAACGGCACCTGAAGCTTGACCGGACGGTTGGGATAAGGGGCCTGGGCCATCGCGGAAGCACTGGCGAGGGCGACGGTGGCAAGCGAAGCAGCGAGCGCTGCGCGACGAAGGAGTTCCATGGATTGACTCCGGTTTGAAGGTAGTGAGGAGAGGGCGGCGAAAATGTACTTGAGTTCGCGATACGCGCCAAACCCTACCCGGTAGCAACACCGGGAATTCCTGGAAACCCGAATGACTACTGCCGACATCCGCTGCGTCACCGACCATGCCACGTCCATCGGCGAGGGCCCGCTCTGGGTCGCGCGCGAGCAGGCCCTGTACTGGGTTGACGTGGGCCTCGAGCCCAAGACGCTCCACCGCTACAGCCCGCAAAGCGGTCTCACCACCACCTGGAAGCTGCCGCAGCGCGCCTCCGGCGTACGCGAGCGCGCCGACGGCAGTCTCCTGATCCATTTCCAGCGCGGTCTAGCGATTACCGATCCGTCGCCCGATCAGCTTCGCTGGCTGCCGCTCTGGGGCATTGATTTCTCGATCCAGCGCCTGAACGACAGCGCGGTTGATCCCGCCGGCCGGCTCTGGATAGGCTCCTACGAACGCACGCTCAAACAACCGCTCGGCGAGTTGTATCGGATCGACGGTAGCCTGATCGCCGCCACCGTTGACCGGGGTTTTCAGGTCTCAAACGGCATCGCATTCAGCCCCGATGGCCGCACGATGTATCACACTGACACGCATCCCGAAGGCCACATCTACGCCTGGGACTATGACGCTGCAACGGGCGAGGTCGCCAACCGTCGGCTCCTGATCAGCTTCGTGGGTCGCCGTGGCCATCCCGACGGCTGCACGATCGATGCTGAGGGCATGCTCTGGGTGGCGGAACTTGGCGCCTCGCAGCTCGTGCGTATCGATCCGCAGGGTCGGATCGAGCGCGAGGTGCCGCTCCCCGTGAGTCGCCCCACCAGTGTGGCCTTTGGCGGCCCCGATCTGCGTACGCTCTATGTCACTTCCATGACTTTCATGCTGGACGACGCGGCGCGAGCCCGCGAGACATGGGCCGGGCGTCTGCTCGCCTTCGAACCTGACGTTCAGGGATTGGCGCTGCCCAGGCTCGGGTTCTGAACCGTCAGATTGTCGCTCCATTCAGGAAGATGCCCTACAATCTAGTCAACCAGATAACCATCTCGATGACCAAGTTGATGACCAAGCGGGGTTGCCATGGGAACCGTTACACTGGCCGAAGCCAAGACACACCTCAGTCAGCTCCTTGAAGAAATTGAAGCGGGGGAGGAGATTGTCATTACCCGCCGGGGGATTCCCATTGCCAGGCTGAGCGCCGTTGAGTCGCCGAAGAAGCCGTTCCGGCCACTCGCTGATTTTCGAAGGCGCTTGCCGGCGTGGCGAAAGCCCAGCGCCGATCTCGTTCGCGATCTTCGCAATGAAGGGCACTGATGCGTTACTGCGACGTCAGCTTCCTCGCTCCCCTATTTCTTGAGGAAGCGCTCAGCAGAAAAGTTGAGGCGTGGGTGGTTCGCCAAACGCCCGGCGATCTTTGCGTCAGCCACTGGACCCGGACAGAGTTTTCAAGTCTGATCGCGCGGGAAGTCCGCATGGGTGGTCTGACTGAAGCGGATGCCCTGGAGGTCATTG
>JAGWXN010000129.1 GCA_018969885.1 Betaproteobacteria bacterium
GCAGACGCCGGCCCCCACCATTCAGCCCACGCGCCCTCTTTCTGAAGGATTCATGATGACGCTTCCCAAAACCATGCGACACGCTGACCACGGCTCAGGCGGCGGCCCTGAGGCGATCCGTATCGTTGAAGGTCCTGTCCCGATTCCTGGCGCAGGACAGGTGCTGATCAAGGTGGCCTATGCCGGCGTGAACCGGCCCGATGTCGCCCAACGTTCAGGAAGCTACCCACCTCCGAAAGACGCATCGCCCATCCTGGGTCTGGAGGTCGCTGGCGAGGTAGTGGCCGTGGGCGACGGCGCGGCGCGCTGGAAGATCGGTGATGCGGTGTGCGCGCTGACACACGGCGGCGGATATGCCGACTATGTGGCCGTACACAGCACACATTGCCTGCCCATTCCGGAGGGCTGGTCGCTCCGAGATGCGGCATCGCTTCCCGAGACGTTCTTTACGGTCTGGGTGAATGTGTTCGAAACGGGTCACTTGAGCGCGGGAGAATCCATTCTCATCCACGGAGGCTCAAGCGGCATCGGCTCGACCGCCATCCAACTGGCCAAGGCCTTTGGCGCCACGGTCTACACCACCGTCGGCTCGGCAGACAAAGCGCAGTTCTGCCAAGCCCTGGGCGCCGACCACGTCATCAACTATCGCGAGGCCGATTTTCATGCCGAGGTCAAACGCCTCGCCGCGCCACGCGGTATCAACATGGTGCTCGACTATATCGGCGGCGATTACCTCAAAAAGAATGTCGATCTGTTGGGCATGGATGGCCGGCTGATCCAGCTCGCCTTCATGCAGGGGCGAGAGGCGATGCTTGATCTGGGCCCCATTCTGATGCGGCGGGTCGTCATCACCGGATCAGCGCTGCGGCCACGAACCACCGAGCAAAAGGCGGTGATCGCACGGGGTCTGGAAGCCCGGGTATGGCCGCTCCTTACCGCGGGAAAAATCCGCTCAGTGGTCAACGCCGAGTTCACCCTCAACGAAGCCGCCCAGGCGCATCGTCTGATGGAATCCTCCGCGCATCTGGGCAAGATCGTATTGCGCATTGGCTAACGGACGGTCATGCCAACCCCGACCCCACTGCCGTCACCCGACACGCTGGCCGGGCTTTATGCGCGCGCCTGTCGCTGGCGCGGATCGCTCGAACTCTTTACCGACTCCACCGAGCGAATCTCAGGGCGGCAGGCCTGGCAGGCAAGCCTCGCCATTGGCGGCGCATTAGCTGCCCGAGGGCTCGCGGCAGGCGGCCGGATTGCATTCCTATGCAAACCATCGGCCCGGCATGCGCTCGCCTGGTTTGGTGTGCCGCTCGCGGGCGGCGTGTCATGCAGCCTGCATGTTCGCGAAACCCCGGAGCGGCTGGGCGAGACGCTGGCCTGGCTGGGCGCTGGCGCGCTGATTCACGACGCCGATCTCGCTTCGCTTGCGGCAAACGTACTCAGCAATGCCAAACGCCATGGACACAGTTCGCTGGGGATCAGCCTGGGGAATGCGCACGATGGCAGTCCCGATTGGGAGACGCTGCTTGCCGCACCGCCCGCGAACCCGCTCACGCTCAAGCCCGATCAACTGGCTGCGATCATCCTGTCCTCGGGTTCAACCGGACGCCCCAAGGGCGTCATGCACACACAACGCACCTTGGCCGAAAATGCCAAGGCGGGGCAGGTGCTCTACGGCACGGTCACCACGCGCGATGCAGCCCTCGTGATGATGCAACCGTCCTTTGCCGCCTGGGTCAATGTGGTGGTGCCTTATGTGGCGGGCTGCGGCAAGGTGGTCTTTGGTGACGCCTTCACGCCAGGGGGGTTTCTTGAATCGATTGCGCGTGAGCGCATCACCATGGCACCCGCCGTCCCCACCATGTGGCGCATGATGTTCGCCGAGGACATTGCCCGCTACGATCTGTCATCGATCAAAAACGTATCTATTTCGGGTGAGCCCCCTTCAAGAACCGATCTTGAACGGATCTACGCCCAGGTCTCAAAGGGCATCTCGAGCTTCTATTCCTCAAGCGAGGCGGGAACGGGCGGCGCAGTGCTTGCCACCGAGGCCGATACGCTGGGCATCGGTCGAGCGTCGGGCGGCAAGCCCGACACCACCGGCCGCCCAGTGGTCGGCGCCGATATCCGGATCATCGACCCCGAAGGCGATTTTCACGATCAACTGCCGCCGGGCGAGATCGGAGAGATTCTCGTCTCAGGGCCGTCGCTTGCCGTGGGTTACTGGCAGGACGACGCACTCACACGCAAGCGTTTTCGCGATGGCTGGTGGCGATCGGGCGACATGGGCTATGTTGATGCCGATGGCGATTTGTTCGTACTGGGTCGCACCGATAACGTGATTAATACGGGCGGGATGAAGGTACATGGCGAAGAGGTGGAGCGCGCGCTGCTACGGCACCCTGCGGTCGCTCAGGCTGCGGTGGTCGGCATCGCCGACGAGCGTTGGGGCCAGCGGATCGAGGCGCATGTCATCCTGAAGGCAGGCCATACCGCCTCGCCTGAGGCGCTCGCCACCTTCTGCAAGCTTGAAGGTGGACTCGCCTCGTTCAAGGCGCCCAAGGTGTGTCATCTGGTCGACCGGCTCCCCACCGGCCCCACGGGCAAGCTCTACCGTCGGGCGCTACGCTCACCCGACTGACGCCTACCGGACGCGCCTGATTGCTGCGCCGATTCACAGCCGTCGGGTGCTGGTTATGGTGTTCTTTGCGGTGTGATGGGTTAGGCTCCCGACCTTTACAGCATTCGCCCGTTTTGCCATGCCGCTCAAGCGCAGTGTTTCCCGAGGGCTTCTTCTGCTGGGTAGCCTCCTGCCGGTCGCCTCCCACGCTGATGAAGCCAGCTACTGGCTGACAGCGAGCCCGTACACGGTGCATTTCAGGCCTAGCGCTGAGCATCGACATGTCTGGCTGGCTGGTCTTGAACGGCAGACCGCGCAGCGAGATCTGGCGGGGGTTGCGTTCTTCACCAATTCATTCGGCCAGCCCAGCGTGTTTGCCTACCCGTTCGGCAAGACCTACCCGGGTCCGATCAAGTGGGGCGAAACCACCGTGCTGCCTGAAAACTGGTATGCGAAGTGGGCTGCGGGTCTTCTTTACGGCTACAAGGGAAAGTATGAGGACAAGGTTCCCTTCAACAGGGACGGCTTGTCGCCCGGCGTGATTGTGTCGCTCGGACGTTCAATCACCGAAAACACCCAGTTTCAGGCCAATCTGCTCGGCGCAAACGGGCTCATGTTCCAGTTCAATACGCGACTGAAATAGACCCGCGGTTGCGTTCAGGAACGGCCAGGGCCGGTGCTCAGCGAATACCCAACTGGCTCCCCAACTCCGCAAGCGAGCGCTCGAGCAGCCACTCGATCGGGAAATACAAAAGCGTCGCGCCGCGCCCCTGAAACTGTGCAAGCTGCTGCCAGTTGGCCGGCATCCCAAAGCGCAGCCCCGCTGCCCTCAGGCGGGCGCTGACTTGATCGATTGCGGCGGTGACCTCCGGGGTGGTGACGCCGCGTCGCCCCGTCAGGCTGTAGGCGAGATCGTTTGGGCCGATCAGGAATGCATCGATACCGGCGACGCCAAGAATCTCATCAATGTTCTCCACTGCGCGTCCGGTTTCAATCTGCACGATCACCGATTTGTCTCGGGCCTGCTCGCCGCAGGCGTAGCGCACGACTTCAACTGCTTCGGCAGCCTGGGCAGCGGTGTCAATATGAGGAATGATCAGGCCATCAGCCTGACGATCAAGGTATTGCACCAGTACCGCAGGATCGGGCGACCAGCTTCGAACCATGGGCGACAAGCCGGCCACCTTGGCCGCGCGAATCAGATCGGTGGCGGCGTCCAGGCCGATGCCGCTTCGCTCACAGTCGACGAAAGCGATGTGGGCACCGCCGCGCGCGAGCGCCCCCATGACATCGGGATTGCGACCGCCCAGGTTGACCGCAATCACGGTCTGGCCGTCGCGCAGACGCTGCTGATGAGGATGAAGTGGCATGGCGCTCAGAATCCGTAGAGCTGGGCGGGATGATCGACCAGAATGTTGTGAAGAAGCGCGCGATCCCCCAGCCAGTCGGCAAACAGGTTGAAGAGATCGCCGTCGTTGGGCATGGCGCTTCGAATGAATACATGCGGCCAGTCGCTCCCCCAGAGCAGACGCCCGGGCACTTCATTGAGGAGGCGTTCGGCGGACGCAAGCGTGGAGGGATACGGGAAAGGCTCAGCGGTGAGCCGATAGGGCGCGGTGAGCTTCACCCAGGCGCGACCGGCTCTCGCCAGTCGCAAAAGCGCCTCGAACCCGTCGGTGGTGCCCAGCTGCGTGGGGACATACCCGAGATGACCGAACACCATAGGAACGGGAAGCTCACGCAACTGACGATCGAGATCGGGAAACTCGTTCACATGCATCAGGAACTCGATGTGCCAGCCAAACGGCGCAATCGTGTCAGCGAGGGCACGTAACCCCGCAAGCGGCAACTGACCCCGACCTTCCTTGAGATCGACGATGTTGCAGCGGACACCTCGCACACCCAGCGCATGCAGACGCCCAACCTCGTCCGACGAGATATCGAAGGGCAGTACAGCGACCGCTCGTAGCCGGTTGGGGGCCGCGCCGAGCGCCTCCAGCATCGCGCTGTTGTCGGTGCCATAGACGCTCGGCTGTACCAGCACGCCGCGCTCGATGCCGAGCGTATCGAGCATATGCAGATACTCGGAGACCGAGGCCTCGGGCGGGTTGTAGAGCCGGTTGGCAACCAGCGGAAATCGGTCACGCGGCCCGCAGACATGCGCATGCACATCGCAGGCGTGCGCGGGCAGTTGCACGCGCGGGGCCCGCGGGGCCGGGTCATGGGGCACGCACTCGGCGTAGGACGCAGCCGCGCCCGCGGTGCTCGGGGTCGTGGCGGGAGCGCTCATTCGAGGCGAATGCCTTTCTCGCGTACCACCCGGCCCCAGCGGCCCAGATCTTCCCGAATCAGTTGGGCAAAAGCCTCCGGCGTGCTGCCGACCGCCTCGACGCCCATCGAGGCAAAACTTTTCTTCACCGACTCGTCCTGCAGCGCCTGTACGGCGGCGCGTTGCAGCGTATTGATGACCTCCGCAGGCGTACCCGCTGGCGCGACCAGGCCCGTGAAATTGGTGATCACGAAATCGGCCAGACCCGCTTCGCGAAAAGTAGGCACGGCGGGCAACGATTTCCAGCGGTCCGCCGACGACACCGCAAGCGCTTTCACCCGGCCCTGCTCGATGAAGGCAGACGACGAGGTCACCTGATCGAATAGCACATCGACGCGCCCGGCGACCACATCCTGTAACGCAGGCCCCGCCCCCTTGTAGGGCACGTGGAGAAACTGGGTCCCGGTCAGCGCCTGAAACAGTTCACCCACCAGATGATTGGATGTGCCATTACCGGCCGAAGCCATGCTGACGGCGCCCGCCTTCCGACGAGCCTGCTCGATGAAAGCGCCAAGATCACCCGCCCCCAGACCGGGGTGGGTGATGAGTACAAACGGCACGGCAGCAAGGAAGCTCACTGGCGCGACACCGGTCGCCGGATCATAGGGCCAGTCACGGTAGAGGCTGGGCGCAACGCTCAGGGAACTGTTCGATCCCATCATCAGCGTGTAGCCGTCGGCGGGCGACTTCATGGCGATTTCCGCGCCGATCTTGCCCCCCGCGCCAGTGCGGTTTTCGACCACTACACTCTGGCTGAGTACCTTGCTCATGGCCGCGCTCACCACCCGCGCGGTGACGTCGACGTTGCCGCCCGGGGCAAACGGGACGATGATTCGGATCGGCTTGGCCGGAAACGGCTGAGCGTGGGCAAACGATGTGCCAAGCGAAATCGACACCACCAGACCCAATGCCAGCAGGCGTAAGCGTGAGCGCATCCAGAATTCCTTTCAGACGGGGTACTTGAGATCCGGACGGGCAATCTACAACGAAACCGGGCGGATTGCTCGGCATCGTCCGGCAAGGAATCCTTGAATCCAGAGATCCTCCATGGCTCAGCTTCCAGCAAACGATTACCTCACCCTGCACGAGATCATCCAACAGGCCCGGCTCAATCTCGGTAACCACGCCTGGCACTACATCGTGGGCGGCGCGGAAACCGAAACCACGATGCGGCGCAATCGCTGGGCCATCGACAGACTGGCGCTGCGCCCGCGCGTGCTCTGCGATGTTGGCGATACCGACGCGGGCATTGACTGGTTCGGGCGGCGGCTTCGCCTGCCTATCCTGTTCGCACCGGTGGGCGGCCTCGAACATTTCTGGGAAAGCGGGCCGATTCCCGTGACCCAGGCTGCGGGGGAATTCGGCGTGCCGCACATGCTGAGTTCGGTCTGCGCCTGCGATGTAGGCGACGTCGCCCGCAGCGCCCCCGAGGCGCTCAAGTTGTTTCAACTCTATGTGCATGGCGATCCGCAGTGGGTCGACGATACCCTCGATCGTGTGATCGAACTGGGCTTCGAACAGGTCTGCCTCACGGTGGATACGGCGGTCTACAGCCGGCGCGAGCGCGATCTCGCCCAGCGCAATATCCGTCGCGCCAATGTGCCAGGCCGGCACTGGCAGGCAAAGCTCACCTGGAAGGATATCGACCGCGTTCGCTCGCGGATCCGCGTGCCGCTGATCCTCAAGGGCATCGCCACCGCTGAGGACGCGCGGCTTGCGGTCGAGCATGGTGTGGACGCGGTCTACGTGTCCAACCACGGCGGCCGACAACTCGATCACGGGCAGGGAACGATGGAGGTACTGCCCGAAGTCGTCGACGCAGTCGACGGTCGCGCGCGAGTGATCGTTGATGGTGGGTTCTGTCGCGGTACCGATGTGGTGAAGGCCCTTTGCGCTGGCGCCGACCTGGTGGGAATCGGACGACTGCAGTGCGCCGCTCTGGCAGCGGGCGGCAAGCCCACCGTGCTGCGCCTGCTCGAACTGCTTGAATCTGAGATTCGGATTGCAATGGCGCTCGCAGGCGCTGCCCGACGAGCTGATCTGGGGCGTCGTCATCTGGCCGTGAGCGAGTCCATGCTGCCCACCCATACCTGGGGAGCGTTTCCCATGCTGAACGACGATCTGTCGGCACCGCCACGATGAAGCAGCCCACCTTGTTCTGCTGATCGCCCGTGTCGTCGTTGTCGCCCATGACGCAGACCCGTTCGGCCCGAATCGACTCTCCGGCCTTGAAGGCGGTCGGGCGGGTCATGAGTCTGGCGACTGCAGCAGCGGTTGTCCTGGCGGTGGGTCTGCCCGCTTCCATGCCGGCGCAGGCGAGCGATTCGAAGCCAGAGTCACTGCACCGCGTGAGCCTGCGCGTGCCGGGCCCGCAGGGCTTACCTGGCCGTACCACGATCGCGCCGCAGGCGATCTGCCCAGGCTTGAAGCCTGCCATGGAACGCTATCGGGAGCAGGTCCTGATCCCGATCCGCCAGTGGGCGCAGCGCGAACTGCGCCCCCTGACCGCAGAGACGGTGCTCTACCCTTTCTCTGGCCCCGATGCCGCCACCTTGATCGCGCTCTTTGGCGAAGCAAGGCGAATGGTACTGCTCTCTCGCCAGGACGCATCGCTCGCACAACTACAACCGGTTCCCGCCAGCACCGAAATCGCTGAGTGCGCAACCCAGCATTTTTTCTACATCACCGGTTTCTATCGAACCCATGATCTGCAAGGCAAGCACGGCCCAGCACCAAGACTCATGTCACTCCTTCTCATGAGCATTGAGGCCGCTGGAATGCTGCCCGCCGCGATCTTGCCGATCCGGATTGACGATCAGGGCCAATTACAGGTTGCGCGCGACCAGCAGGTACTCGCTGATGACGATGGTGTTTTTCGTTCTGCATGGCCCGCGTTTGACGCGCCGCCGGCAACCGAGGCCGGCCAGGCAGGTACACCCCGCCCGGCGGGCGTGCGATTCGAGATGTTTGATGAACACGGCAAGCGGCGGACCCTCGATTATCTGAGCCTGGATCTTTCGAATGCTGGCCTGCGCACCCCGAGCGCGGAAATCGACTGGCTCTCAGGCGTCGCGACCGGTGCGGTACTGATCAAGTCCGCCTCGCATCTGCCCCAGGCCGCGCATTTTTCCAATCTGGTCCGGATCATCACCACACGCTCGCGCGGCATCGTTCAGGACGAAACCGGTCTGGATGTGCAGGCACTCGCCGCGTTGGGCAGCATCGCGGTCCATGGCCGTTTCACTGAACCGCACGAGCTGTGGCGAGGGGCTGAGTCAATGAAGCGGCTGCGAAGCTTTACTGAGCAGCAGCCACGCCTCGGGAGCCCGCCTTTCGTTCTTGGCTACCGCAAGCCCTCGGGAACATTGATGATGGTGGCCACTCGCGCAACCGGCGAATCGCCCACCGTGCAAGGACTGCCTGGCGACGGCTGGCCCTGATGAAGGCCAGCGGATTCGAGGCCCGCTGAACAAGGCGCTTTGGGG
Organism: Betaproteobacteria bacterium; assembly: GCA_018969885.1. The sequence continues at coordinate 8,435 of JAGWXN010000129.1, forward strand.
CGGCCGCCAGGCGACCGGCCCCGGCCCTCAGAGATCAGGCGAGCGTGCACGCCTCGTCAAACGACAGCCGCGGCAAACGCTGCATCACTTTTGAGGGATCACCCCGACCGATGTTGCAGAGGAAATTGCTCTTGAATCGGCCATCGGGGAAGAACTCTGCGTCGACCTTGGCGGTATCGAAGCCCGACATGGGCCCACAGTCGAGTCCGAGCGCCCGCGCCGCCAGAATGAAATAGCCGCCCTGCATTGAGGCATTCCGGAAGGCGCTGAGATGGGCAAACTGTTCCTTGCCCGGTGCGCCGAACAGGTCTTTTGCCTCGGGGCGATGCGGGAAGGTGCGGGGCAGATGCTCATAGAAGCGGGTGTCCCAGGCGAGAATCGCAGTGCACGGCGCCGCCATCGTCTTATCGAGATTGCCAGGGCTGAGCGCGGGCCGAAGGCGCTCCTTCCCCTCCGGTGTGCGAACAAACACGACCCGCATGGGCTGCGTGTTCATCGTGGTGGGTGCCCACTGGAGAATGTCGTAGAGCGCGCGCAGTTGGTCGTCGCTCACCGGCTCCGCAAGCCAGCCGTTCTGCGAACGCGCGTTGCGGAAAAGGGTATCGAGCGATGGGGCGTCCAGCATGGAAATCTCCTCAAAAATTCAGGCGCCGGATCATAGCACCGGCCCCCTCTCG
>JAGWXN010000130.1 GCA_018969885.1 Betaproteobacteria bacterium
CCCAGATCCATCATCACGCGCGTGCGCTGAGGGGTCGCCTCGGCCACCGTCAGGGTACCCACACCACCGCGCGCAAACTGCAGCGTAAAGCGCAACGCTACGGGGTCGAATTCGAGTGCGCGAATTGCTACCAGCGGCCGGCTATCCTCCTCGATCGGGCCAAACAGGAATGAGCTGCCGTAGGCGCTGTCCGGCAGTTGCGCAGGCGGCAGCGGCTTGGCGCGCCAATAGCCATCCGCCGGGTACAGCACCAGAATTTCGATGTCGCGCTTCGGCCCGCGACGCAACAGCTGGAGCAGATGAAGCCCGCGCTCAACGCGCTCGCCCACCTTCACCTCCACGATGTCTGGCCGCCAGAAGTTGAAGAAGGTGTGACCCACCAGCCGGACCGAATCGTTTTCGTACAGGATGAGTTCGCGCGGTGTGAACGCGTGCTTGGGATCGCCGCTCATATCGCAGTGCGTAAAATCGGGCGCAGTGCTGTCGGAGGTCACCGTCGCGATGTAGGGCGGATGTTCAACCGATAACGAAAAGCTACGAACGCCCGACGCTTCCAGCTTCACATAGAGGTTGTCTTCCTCGGCGCATCGCGTGGGCTTGCTCGCGTCGACAAACTGAACCCGCACCTCGTCTCGTCCCTCGGCGCGGACCGGGCCCACTGCAACCAAACCGATTGCCAGGCCCAGCACGCAGACCGCGACCCGTGACGCCGCGCGATGAGGCGACATTACCGAGCGCCTGCGGCAACCGAACTGAAGCCGATCAGCGTCGAGGCGCAGTCGGGACCTGCGCTACGCACCTCTTCAGGCAGGCGGCAGAGTCCTGCATCGCGCGCGAGCGCACCGACACGCGGCGCGCCACTCAACATGGTGATCAGGATCGCCGCACCCAGGCCGGTGTAGAACGGCAGGGCAATCCACATCGCACCCGGCGCGAGCAGGAACAGCGACACCGCGAATGCAATGCCTGCCACCGTATGCACCCACAGCCGGCGCAGCGCAAACCCAAGCGGTACCCCTTCAGAATCGCGCTGCTGAGCGGTCCAGCCCATTTGCCGGCCCAGCGGAAGACCCAGAACGAACAGGGTGACCGATAACGCGCAGATCGGCACGATCAGCATCGTGAACACGGTTTCGGCGAGCGCACTCAGAAGGACAGCCGGTGCGCCACCGAATGCCTCACGCAAGCGCCTGCGCAACAGCACATCGGCAAGCGTGGCCAGCTTGGGGGCGAAATTCATGGTGAGCGATAACACCAGCAGCAAAAGCCCCAGATCGGCATCCATCGGGCCCTGGCGAATGAGGCCAAACACGGTGAAGCCAATCCAGCCCGGACCGCTCAGATACATGGCGATCGCGATCCACAACTGCCAGCGACTAACCGGACGCAGCCCCGGCATGCCAAGGAAGCGGAAATACTGCATGTTGCCCTGGCACCAGCGCAGATCACGACGGATGAATTCGATCAGGTGCGGGGGGTTTTCCTCCCAACTGCCGCCCTCGTCGGGCAGCACCCGCACTTCGTAGCCCGCACGACGCATCAGCACCGCTTCCAGCTGATCATGACTCAGCACATGACCACCCAGTGGTGGGCGGCCTGGCAGCACCGGCAGACGGCAATGTTCGGCAAACGGCTGAATCCGGATGATCGCGTTGTGCCCCCAGTAAGGGCCACAGTCACCCTGCCACCATGCCGCGCCCAGCGTCCAGGAGCGCATGCCCAGGCGCATGCCAAACTGAAACACGCGGGCAAATGCGCTGTCCGAGGGCAATGCGGTGACAAGCGTCTGCAAAATACCGATTTTCGGGTTGGTCTGCATGATGCGCACCAGCCGCAACATGGCCGCGGGGGTCATGACGCTGTCGGCATCGAGCACGATCATGTATTCGTGACGATTGCCCCAGCGATCGAGAAAGTCGCGCAGGTTGCCCGCCTTGAAACCCTCACCGCCCACCCGCTGGCGCCAGGTCACCGCCACGTGTCCCTCAAAGCGCGCCGAGAGCGAATCGGCGAGCGCTTTTTCAGCAGCCAGAATATCGGGCTGGTTGCTGTCACTCAGCATGTAAACATGAAACCAGCGGCCCTCGCCGGTGGCGGCCAGCCGCTCGATCATCCAGCTCAGGTTGCGGGCCAACCGCTCGGGGTCTTCGTTCCGGATGCACACCGCGATCGCAGTGGAACTGTCGATCGCTTCATCGCCCCGAATGCTACGCAGGTGCGGCGCCACCAATCCTTCCGGGTCTCGCGCGAAGGTCATCAGCAGAAAACCGATCAGCGCATTCCAGAAGCCGATGGTGGTCCAGGGAAGCGTGAGCACGAACGCAGCCAGCATCGCGATGCCCCAGGCATCGATGCCCGCAGGCAGAAAAAGTGCCGCTGCCATCAGGGCGAGCAGCCCCGCCGCGGTAAGAAATACCAGCGAGCCGAACAGCACCCGGCGTCCTGTCAGCCGGGACGGCTCACCGGTGGAAGGGAAGGCGCCAGCGGCGGTGGAATGGGAAGCCATATAGAGGAATCTCAGAACATGCGGCGCGAGAGTGCATCGCGCGCCATGAAACGGTGATAGAGGCCGCCTGCCAGATGAGCGGCGAGGAGCGTCCCCATGGAGACCGCGCCGCACCAGTGCGTAAACGACAGTGCCTTCGCGATCGCTTCATCCTTCCCAATGGGAGAAGGCAGCGGCAGTACTTCGAATACTTTCAGCGGAAATCCCCACGCATTGGTCGCGAGAAACCCGGTGATCGGCATCAGAACCAACAGCGCGTAGAGGCTCGCGTGCGAAAAGCCCGCCAGAAGCCGCACCCAGGCCGGCGTTTCGACCGGCCAGGCGGGCGGTGGATACAGCCACCGGTACACCAGCCGCAGCAGCACCAGCACGAACACCACAACACCAAAACTTTCGTGGATGTTGTAGAGCCGCATCTTGAACGCCTGGTCGGCGGGTTCGAAGTAGCGAATCCAGACGCCGGCTGGGATCACCACCGCCATGACGATCAGCGCGGTGACCCAGTGCAAAGCCTTTGCTGGCGAGCGGTAGCGATCCGATGAGGAGTGCATCACGATGAAACCTCCGCACGCAACCGTGTAGCGTTCAGTTTGACTCGATGCGCGCCCAGGCCGAGTGGTTGTGGATCGACTCGAAGTTCTCCACTTCCACCGCATAGCGACCAATCCGAGCGTCTTTCGATAACCGCGCCGCCACATCCCGGATCAGGTCCTCGACAAACTTCGGGTTGTCGTACGCGCGCTCGGTCACATACTTCTCATCGGCACGCTTCAACACGCCCCACAGCTCGCACGACGCCTCGTCCTCGGCCAGCCGGATCAGCTCCTTGGGCTCGATCACCGGGCTCGCCTCCACCCACATCGTCACGTGCGATCGCTGGTTGTGCGCACCATAGTCGGAAATCGTCTTCGAGCACGGGCACAGGCTCGTGACCGGCACCACCAGCTGCACCTCGGTCACCGCCGTCTGAGCCTCGCCCTCCACCACCACTTTCAGCTGGTAGTCCATCAGGCTCTGCACCCCTGACACCGGGGCCGCCTTCCTCATGAACAGCGTGAGCGACACCTCCAGCCGGCCCCGCCGCGCCTGCAGCCGCTCCAGCATCTGCCCGTGCATCACCGCAAGCCCCGCCACATCCAGCCCCTCACCCGACGCAGAATGCTCTTCCAGCATCGCAATGAACCGTGACATATGCGTCCCCTTCTGGTCCGCTGGCAGCGACACGCTCATCGTGAAATCGCCCACCGCAGCCTGACGCTCCGAGCCGCTCCCCCAGTGCAGCGGATACCGCACACCCTTCACACCAACCAGTCCGATCGCAATGTTGCGCGGGTCGTGGCTGCCCTGGACATCGGCCATATCTGAGCTAGCCGCGAAGTGAGGATCACGCGTATTCATGAAAACTCCGGAGGCCGACGATCGCAGCCATAAAGGGGGGGTGGAGGAGATTACGGTCAGACGACCGCTAGTTTTGAGCGCGCGATACTAGACGCGTAAAGGTCGCGATGCGGCAATGCACTGGAAACCTGTAAGAAATAGGGATAAAAGACCGAGTAGAGCGCTCGGGTAAGGTGGCTGCGTTGGATCGGGCACCGACGGCGCTCGCCGCGCCCGAGCCGACTATGCCGAGCGACTGGACACCAGCCGCGGCTCTGCCCCGGGAAGGAGCGCTACGAAACGCTGACGAATCGTGCGTTCGATCCCTGAAGCGTCCAGTCCTTCGAGCTGTAGGAGTTTGCCCTGTTCACCGTGATCAATGAAGCGGTCGGGTAGCCCCAGCTGGAGCAGTTCGATCGAGATGCCCTCAGCGGCAAGTGCTTCGGCCACCGCGCTGCCCGCACCCGCCATCACCATGTGCTCCTCAACGGTGACGAACGCGTCGTGCGTACGCGACAGTTCACGCAGCATGGCCACATCCAGGGGTTTGACAAAGCGCATGTTGACCACCGTGGCATCGAGCGCATCGCCCGCTGCAAGACAGGGCGCCAGCAGCGTGCCAAAGGCCAGGATGGCGATGCGCCGCCCCTCCCGCCGCCGCTCGGCCACACCAATCGGCAGCACGGAAAGATCGCGCGCAGGCACTGCCCCGACACCCGCCCCGCGAGGATAGCGAACCGCAGCTGGCCCATCGTGGAGGAAGGCAGTGGTGAGCATCTGTCGGCATTCGGCTTCGTCAGAAGGCGCCATCACCACCAGATTAGGTACGCAGCGCAGATACGCGAAGTCAAAGAAACCGCCGTGCGTAGCGCCATCGGCGCCAACCAGCCCTGCACGATCGATCGCAAACATCACGGGCAGGTTTTGTAGCGCCACGTCATGGATCAGCTGATCGTAGCCCCGCTGCAGGAAGGTGCTGTAGATGGCGACCACTGGCTTCAGGCCCTCGCAGGCGAGCCCGCCGGCAAAGGTGACCGCATGCTGCTCGGCAATGCCCACATCGAAATAGCGGTCTGGAAAGCGCTTCTCGAATTCGACCAGGCCGGAGCCCTCTCGCATGGCGGGCGTGACCGCCACCAGGCGACGGTCGGCAGCACCCATGTCACAGATCCAGTCGGAAAAGACATTGGTGAAGGTGGGCTTACCCGGCGCGGCGGGCTTCTTCAGGCCCTCGGCAGGATCGAATTTTCCCGGCCCGTGATAAGCAATGGGATCGATCTCGGCGCGGCGATAGCCCTTGCCCTTACGGGTGACGATGTGCAGGAACTGCGGCCCGCGCCGCTCGCGCAGGTTCTGCAGCGTGGGGATCAGGCTGTCCAGATCATGGCCGTCAATCGGGCCCACGTAGTTGAACCCAAATTCTTCGAACATGGTGCCGGGGAGCACCATGCCCTTCGCGTGCTCCTCGAACCGCCGGGCAAGTTGCAGCACCGGTGGCACCACTGACAACATGGCTTTGCCCATGTCGCGTGCGGCCGCGTAGAAACGGCCCGACATCAGACGCGCGAGGTGCCGCTGTAAAGCGCCCACGGGCGGCGAGATCGACATGTCGTTGTCGTTCAGGATCACGAGCAGATCGATATCGGGCATCACGCCAGCGTTGTTCATGGCTTCGAAGGCCATGCCCGCACTCATGGCGCCGTCGCCGATCACGGCAATGTGTCGCCTGCGCTCCGGGCCGGATCCCTCGCCCGCAATTCGCGAGGCGACCGCCATGCCGAGCGCAGCTGAAATGGACGTGGAGGAGTGCGCCGTACCGAAGGTGTCGTATTCGCTTTCCACGCGTCGCGGGAAGCCCGAGATACCGCCGAACTGTCGCAGCTTGGACATCCCCGACCTGCGGCCGGTGAGGATCTTGTGCGGATAGCTTTGATGTCCCACGTCCCAGACGATGCGATCACGCGGCGTCTTGAAGACGTAGTGAAGCGCCACCGACAGCTCAACCGTGCCCAGGTTGGAGGACAGATGCCCGCCCGTTCCCGCCACCGAATGCAGAACGAAGTTGCGCAGTTCATCGGCAAGCTGCGGGAGACTTTGGCGATCGAGTGCGCGCAGCTGCTCCGGACGGTCGATGGTGTCGAGTAGCGGAGTGGCCGGAAAAGAATTCGACATGGTGAGATCCTTACGAGGAGCGCTGCACAATGAGATCGGAAATGGCCGCGAGGCGCGATGCCCCCGGGCCCAGCTCAGCAAGCGCCGATCGCGCTTCATCGCGGAGTGACTGCGCAAGCGCCCGCGCCTCATCGAGGCCGAGCACCGACACATAGGTGGGCTTGTTCTGTTCGGAGTCTTTGCCGGCGGTTTTGCCGAGCGTGGCTGAATCGGCCTCGACATCGAGCACATCGTCGACCACTTGGAAAGCCAGGCCAACGGCGAGCGCAAACCGGTCGAGCTGCGTGCGTTCGGCCCCCGAAAGCGGACGACCGCAGGCCGCCCCCAGGCGCACCGAGGCCGCGAGCAACGCGCCGGTCTTACGCCGATGCATGTCCTCAAGCTCGGCGCGCGTGAGCGTGTGACCCACCGCGGCCAGATCAATCGCCTGGCCGCCGGCCATGCCGAGCGAGCCCGCGCTGCGGCCGAGTTCGGCGAGCATGGCGACCACCGCCGTGGGCGAGGCCCCGAGCCCCGCCGCCGCCGCAAGCGATTCAAAGGCAAGCGCCTGCAGGGCATCGCCCACCAGCATGGCCATGGCCTCACCGAAGGCCACATGAACTGTTGGTTTTCCGCGACGCAGGACGTCGTTATCCATGCAGGGCATGTCGTCATGCACCAGCGAGTAGGCGTGAATCATCTCGACCGCGCAGGCTGCGCAGTCGAGCGCGCCCGGCGCTGCGCCAGTCAGCTCTCCTGCCCCGTAGACCAGAAGCGGTCGGATGCGCTTGCCGCCACCCAGCACCGCATATCGCATGGCCTCATGCAGGCGCGCAGGATGTGCGTCGGCAGCCGGCAGCCGTGCCTCGAGCGCACGCTCAACCCGCTCGGCGCGATCGGCCATCCAGCGGGTGAAATCCTGACCGGTGGATCCCGTCATCAATGCCTGAACCGGCGTATCCACGTCAGTCGGCCTCCGGCGCAGCGTCAAAGGGCTTGAGCAGATCAGCCTCAAGCACCTTCACCTGCTGTTGAACGTCAGCGAGCAGCCGCCGGCAGTGCGCGGCCAGCTGGGCGCCCCGGCGATAGGCCGCCAGTGATTGCTCGAGCGCAAGCGTCCCCGATTCCATCGATTGCACCAGCGATTCGAGCTCGGCCACCGCCTCCTCGAAACTCGCAGGCAGCACACCGCCCTCCCCGCCGGTATCGGTAGCAGGGCTGGGGGATGGTGTCGTAGTTTTATGACGATTCATGGTGTCAACAAAGGGTGATGTTACTGCGACTTGCCTTCGGGTGAAATCCGGGTATCCTCTCGGTCCCCTTTGACCACCCTCAACGCTCGTTCCGAGGACCCGGTCAGGCTTGGTTCCGTCCTTCGGCTTTTTTTCCGGGAGGGTCAGGATGTCGGATCTGGGTCGCCGCGAACATGTTGCGCAATCACGCGCACAACTTCCGGTCCACGCCTACTTCGACGAAGCGCTTTTCCGGCGCGAAATCGACACGCTTTTCAAGCGCGGTCCGGGTTATGTCGGCCATGAGCTGATGGTACCCGAGACCGGAAATTATCACGCGCTCGCCGCCGAAGGCGAAGGGCGCGTATTAGTTCGTTCCGAACAGGGGGTGGAGCTCCTGTCGAATGTCTGCCGCCATCGCCAGGCGGTGATGCTGAACGGTCGTGGCAGCACCGAAAACATCGTTTGCCCGCTACATCGCTGGACCTACGATCTGAAGGGAACGCTGCTCGGTGCCCCGCATTTCAGCGAGCAGCCGTGCCTCAATCTCGGGCGCTCGCCGCTACAGAACTGGCAGGGGTTGTTGTTTTCAGGCCCGCGAGATGTCAGCCGCGATCTGGCTGCGATCACCGGACGGGCCGATTTCGACTTCTCCGGCTACATGCTCGATCACGTCGAAGCTCACGACTGTCGCTACAACTGGAAGACCTTTATCGAGGTGTATCTCGAGGACTATCACGTGGTCCCGTTTCATCCGGGGCTCGGGCAGTTCGTGTCGTGCGACAAGCTCCGCTGGGAGTTTGGCGACTGGTTTTCGGTGCAGACGGTGGGCGTGCACGACGCGCTACGCAAGCCCGGTACGCCCACCTACCGCGTCTGGCATGAGCAGGTGCTGGGCCGCTTCGGCGGGCAGACCCCGCCGCACGGTGCAATCTGGCTCACCTACTACCCGAACATCATGGTGGAGTGGTATCCGGGCGTGCTCTGCGTCTCGACGCTGGTGCCGCTCAGCCCGAACCGCACCATGAATTACGTCGAGTTCTACTACCCCGAAGAGGTCGTTCTGTTCGAGCGCGAATTCGTGGAGGCCGAGCGGGCTGCCTACATGGAAACCGCTCGCGAAGACGACGAAATCGCCGAGCGCATGGATGCGGGCCGCAAGGCGCTGCTGGATCGCGGCGATGACGACGCCGGTCCCTACCAGAGCCCGATGGAAGATGGCATGCAACATTTCCACGAGTTCCTGCGGCGCGAACTCGGCCCGATCTGAGTGTTCTTCAGGATCCCCTCATGAAACCTTTCACCACCCTCATCAGCGTCGAGGAACTCGCGGCACGGCTCGATGACTGCGTGGTCGCCGACTGCCGTCACGACCTGTTCAAACCCGCCCAGGGCGCAGACGACTACGCCGCCGGACACATCCCCGGCGCCCACTTCGTTTCACTCGACCGCGATCTCGCCGGGCCCAAAGGCGACGGGCGTTCAGGAAGGCATCCGCTGCCCGACCCCGCCCAGCTACGGGCGCGCCTGCAATCCCTGGGGCTGTCCGACGGACGGCAGCTGGTCGTCTACGACGCTGATACCGGCGGCTTTGCGGGTCGGCTGTGGTGGCTCGCCCGCTGGCTGGGGCACGAAGCGGTCGCCGTTCTCGATGGTGGCTTCCGAGCCTGGCGCGCGGCCGGCTACCCGGTCACGGCAGAGCTGCCGGTAGTTCAGGCGCCGGGC
>JAGWXN010000131.1 GCA_018969885.1 Betaproteobacteria bacterium
CAAAGCCGCCTGACGATGACCCAAGGCCACCGCCGAAATTACACCACATTGACGGACGCAACCTGCTGATGGCGCTTTGCGACAAGGATATCAGGACGAGAGTTCATGCCGCGCATGGCAAACGCCTGCGTGAGTATCGCGAACGGATTGCCCCCCCAAGGGGAGGTGATTGAGCCATGCTATCCGTCGCCAATGTCCGCTCGGCAGGAGGAGCTGCGGGGTACTTTGCCAAGGACAACTATTACGCAAATGCCGATGCTGATCGGTCGGGCGTGTGGGTCGGCAAAGGCGCCGAACAGCTGGGCCTGTCGGGAACTGTCGAGCCCCGCATGTTCGAAGCGATCCTGCGCGGTGAGCTGCCCCAGGGCGGACGCATCGGGCGCGAAGGCACAGAGCACCGGGCGGGCACCGATCTCACCTTCTCGCTGCCCAAGTCCTGGTCGCTCTTGGCGCTGGTCGGCAAGGACGAACGGATCGTTGCCGCGTACCGTTCGGCGGTGATCGAGACCCTGCAATGGGCCGAGGCCAATGCGGCGTTCATGCGGGTGCAACGGGGTGGCAAGGAGCAACTTGTCCAGACCGACAACCTGACCGTTGCGCTATTCCAGCACGACACCAACCGTAACCAGGAACCCAACCTCCACTTCCACGCCGTGGTCGCCAACATGACGCAAGGCAAGGACGGGTCCTGGAAGGCGCTGCGCAACGACCGGCTGTGGCAGCTCAATACCCTGCTCAATGCCATGACCATGGCCCGGTTCAGGCTCGCGGTCGAAAAGCTCGGTTTTGCCATCGGCGAGCTGGGCAAGCACGGCAACTTCGAGGCCCAAGGGATCGACCGGGAGGCGATCATGGCCTTCTCGACGCGGCGGCAGGAGGTGCTGGATGCCCGGCGCGGGGACGGCCTCGAAGCCGGGATCATGGCGACGTTGGCGACCCGTTCGGCCAAGGCCAGCGAGGTCGATCGCGAGGCCTTGCTGGATCGGTGGCAGGACCAGGCCTGGGGCATGGGGCTCGACCTTGTTGGCATGGCAAGGGATGCCCGGATGCGAAGTTCGGCGCTTGTTAGTGGCGAGGCAAAGCTTGCCCATGACCGCCCCTCGCTCGCCGCACGCGGGCGGGTCATGGTGCAGGAGCTTGCCGAACGGCTGGGCCTCAAGGTGCGCGATCCGCTGGTCCCGGCACGGATCCATCTGAGGGGCCGCGAGGAGATCGCCGCAGCCCATGCGGTGGCGGCGGCAGTGCGCCATCTGTCCGAACGCGAGGCAGCGTTCAAGGCGACCGACCTGGCCAATGCGGCTCTCGACTTTGGCCTGCCGGCGACCATGGACAAGATCGAGAAGCGGATCGCGCAGCTGACCGAGAAAGGGGCACTGCACAAGGGACGCGGTGCCATGCAGGGGTGGCTGACTAGTGCCGATGCGCTTGCTCTTGAGGTGCGCATGCTGGCCGAGATCGAGAAGGGCAAAGGTGCCGCTCCGAGCATCGTTCCGGCAGGTGAAGCAGGTTCCTTGCTGCAAGCCAGCGCCAACCTCAGCTTCGGCATGACGCTCAATGCCGGACAGGAAGCGGCGGGGCGAATGATCCTCTCTTCAACCAACCGTGTGGTGGCGGTCCACGGAGTAGCAGGCGCGGGCAAGTCGAGCCTGCTTCGGCCCACTGCGCAGATCCTGGGGGAGCATGGCAAGACCATCATTGGCCTTGGCGTTCAGAACACCCTGGTGCGCATGCTCGAGCGCGAGACAGGGATCCCCTCAATGACCCTGCACCGGTTCCTTGGCCAGCACCGCAAGCTGCTCGAGGGGAGCGCGAACAAGGGTCAGCTCGGCGAAGCCCGTGCAAATTACCGTAACACCGTGCTTGTGCTCGACGAGGCTTCGATGGTCTCCACCCGCGACCAGGACCGGCTGGTCAGGCTTGCTAACTTGCTCGAGGTCGACCGGCTGGTGCTGATGGGCGATGCGCGGCAACTCGGTGCGGTCGAGGCAGGCAAACCTTTCGCGCTGGCGCTCGCCTCGGGCACCGAGACCGCACGAATGGACACCAACCTTCGGGCGCGCTCCGATACCCTCAAGCGGGCCCAGGCTGCCGCCCAGCGAGGACGCACCGGCGAGGCGCTTGGACACCTCAAGGACCATGTGATCGAGGCCAGCGAGAGCGGCGCGCTGCTTGCTGCCGAACGCTGGCTTGCGCTTCCACCCCAGGAACGCGAAACCACCGCGATCTACGCCTCGGGGCGGCGACTGCGTGCCGAGATCAACGCTGCAGTCCAGACCGGGCTGGCCGCCAATGGAGAGCTCGGGCCGTCTTCTCGGGATCTGACCGTGCTCTCGCGAGTCAACGCAACGCGCGAGGAACTGCGCCATGTCCGGACATATGAGCCCGGCATGGTGCTTGAGGTCGGATCGCGCCAGGCGCGGCAGAGCCTTGCGCGCGGGCGCTACGCAGTGAAGAGCGTTGATGCAGACAGGGGTAGTATCACCTTGGCCGATGAACGGGGCCGCACCCAACGCTTGCTCCCGGCTCGGATCGGCATCCATGGCGACAGCCAGGCCTTGCAACTGTTCGAGCGCAAGGCGCTGAGGCTCTACACTGGCGATACCATCCGCTGGACCGCCAATGACCACGAGCGCGGGCTGATCAACGCCGACCGGGCGACGGTGACCGGGATCGACACGGAGGGCATCGCGGTGCGCAGTGCCAATGGCATGGAGCACCGCCTGGCAAACGATGACCCCATGCTAGCCCGGATCGATCTTGCCTGTAGCGCGACGATCTGGGTGAGAAGAGCGCGACGATCAGGATGAGAAGTTGATTGTCGCGGCGCGGCAGATTGTGGCCATTCTGATTGTCGCTGGCAAGGTTTATCCGTCGTCCTGATTGTCGCGGACGGCATCGAGGACTTTGGGTGTGGTGAACGCCGGCGGTCGGCCGGGCCCTTGCCGCCGCGTTTCGGCAGTACGTCGCCGGAAGCTTTCGACGTTCATCTCGAAGATCGTGGCGTGATGAACGAGCCGATCGACCGCGGCGAGCGTCATGGCGGGATCAGGGAAGACGCGGTTCCATTCGCCGAAGGGCTGATTGGCGGTGATGAGCAGCGATCGGCGTTCGTAGCGGGCACTGATCAGCTCGAACAGGACGGAGGTCTCGGCTTGGTCGCGGCTGACGTAGGCGAAGTCGTCGAGGATCAGCAGGTGGTATTTGTCGAGCCTGGCAAGCGCAGACTCGAGCGCCAGTTCGCGCCTTGCGACCTGGAGCCGCTGGACGAGGTCCGAGGTTCGGGTGAACAGGGCTCGCCAACCATTCTCGACGAGGGCAAGTCCGATGGCGGCTGCCAGGTGGGTCTTGCCGCCGCCGGGTGGCCCGAACAGGATCAGGTTGGCGCCCTTCTCGAGCCATCCATCGCCCGCGCACATGGCCATGACCTGCGCCTTTGAGATCATGGGCACGGCGTCGAACGCGAAGTTGTCGAGTGTCTTGCCGACGGGAAGATGAGCCTCGCCCAGGTGCCGCTCGATCCGGCGTCGATCCCGTTCGGCTATTTCGTGCTCGGCAAGCGCGGCAAGGAACCGGGCGGCAGGCCAGCCTTCCTTGTCGGCGCGAGCGGCAAAGTCGCCCCAGAGGTGTTTGATCGCCGGCAGGCGCAGTTCGTTCAGCATCAGGCTGAGCCGCTGGGTGTCGATCGTCGCGGTCGGGTTCATGCTGCTTCTCCCCATCCGATCAGGCTGTCGTAGGAAGCAAGTTCGCCGAGCTCGACCACGACCTCGGGCAGCGCTGCCGGATCGGGAGAGAACCGGGCACGCAGGCTCGGGATATCCGGGCTTCGCCGTGCGGCAAGGTCGCCTTCGAGCAGTGTGGCCAGTTCCGCCTCGCAGGCCCGCTCGTGCGCCATGGCGAGCAGTTCGACGATGATCCGGCACGCGGTGCGTTCGTCTTCGTGCTCCAGCAGGTGCTGGAACATCGCCCGGAAGGCATCGCGCGGGAACAAGCTGTCGCGGTAGACCAGCCCCATGAGCGCCATCGGCTTGCGGCGCAGCGAGTGGATGACGTGCCGGTAATCGACAACGTGGCCGTGCTTGCCATTGTTGCCGGCGCGGCCGCGCACCAACGTCATCAGCCGAGTGCCACCAAGGAACAGGTCGATCCGGTCGTCATAGAGCCGGGCCCGGAGACGGTGCCCGATCAGGCGCGAGGGCACGGTGTAGAACACCTTGCGCAGTGTAAACCCGCCCGAAGAGGTGACAGTGACCAGCACTTCCTCGTAATCGGTCGTGCGCATGTCGGGCAGCGGCCGCAATGCCCGGCGCTCGACATCGATCGAGGGAGCATGGCGCCGATTACGTGCGGTGACGACCTCATCGATGAAGCGGCGATAAGCGGCCAGATCGGCGAAGTCGTTGCTGCCCCTGAGCAGCAGCGCATCCTTGACCGCGGCTTTGATATGGCCATGGGCACTCTCGATCGAGCCGTTCTCATGGGCGACGCCGGTATTGTTGCGGGTCGGCTCCATCCCGTAGTGCCCGCATAAGGTGTCGTATCGGCCGGTGAGGTCGGCGCGGGCATCGGCATCGAGGTTGCGGAACGCTGCAGACAGGCTGTCGGTGCGGTGGAACTGCGGCACGCCGCCCGCCGACCACAAAGCGTTCTGCAGCCCCTCGGCCAACGCGACGAAGCTCTCGCCGCCCAGGATGACGTGGGCATGCTCGAACCCGCCGTAGATCAACCGGAAGTGATAGAGCATGTGCTCCAGCGCCTCGCCGGCGATGGTGACGGCAAGGTCGGTCATCGTCGTAAAGTCCGACAGGCCGAGCCGGCCTGGCTCGTGCACCTGCCGGAACATCACCTCGCGTTCGGGACCGTGCACGGCACGCCAACTGCGGATGCGCCGCTCCAGTGTCCGTCTCGATCCGAACGGCAGGTCACCATGGCGACGGCGCAGTTCCTCGAAGATCGCAATTGGTCTCAGTCCCGGCGCCGCTTCCAGCAGCGGCACCACTTCTGTCTCAAAGATACCCGCCAACGGGTCGGGACGTCGCCGCTCACTGGGCGGCTTCGCCTGCGAGGGGAGCTGTGCCTGCTCCAATAGCCGATAGCCCGTCGCGGTGCTCATACCCGCCTTGGCTGCGGCAATGGCGACGGAAGCGGTCCTTCTGTTGTTCATGAAAAGCCTCATCTGATGATCGGTTATGTGACGGCCAGGCACACGACAGGTCCTCCTCCCCGGAAAACCTGATCCTACCTGACGCCGCGATCATCTCCGGCTCCCCACAAAAGGGCACTCCGGTGTGTCGGGATCGGCTGCGGGCTACGCCCTACGCCAATCCCGACACACCGGATTCTCATCTTGATTGTCGCGCTTTCTCATCGTGATTGTCGCGCGACAATCTTGCCTATGCGCTCAATGCCCACATGGCGCAGGGGCTGACCTCGGACAATGGCATCGCAGTGATGGACAGCCGTGAGCGCAAGCTGCTCTCGGGGCGCAACTTTCTGGTCACCGTCACCCGCCTGCGCGACGAGCTTACCCTGATCCTCGACAACCGGGACAAGGTCGCGGTTGGCCTTGAGCGTAACCCGGGCGAGAAGACCTCGGCGCTCGAGATCGCCGAACGGCTCGGTGCTGCGGCGGCCAAGGGGCAGCAGGCTGGACTGCCGAGGGAAGAAGTACAACCCAAGCCGGAACTCGAACGCACGATCGAGCGGGTCAGGCCGTTCGAGATTGGGATCTGACTATCGGCTCGGCCAGCCCAGCATCTTGTGCGGCTCGGGGAACGGCTCCAGCAGCATCGCGGCCCATGTGCCCAGCAGTTCCTTGTGGCGCTCCATGTAGGCGGCGCGGTTGTAGGCGCCTTCCGATCCCGAGACCCCCTCGGGGACGTGAGCCAGGATCAGGTCGATCACGTGCCGGTCGCCCGCATTGCCCTGCCGCTCGGCCCACTCGTTCATGATCGTCGAGAACGAGGCGCGCCAGCCGTGCGGCACGTGCCGCCCCTGGTAGCCGCAGCGGTTGTAGAAGTAGGACAGGGTGTTCTCGCTCATCGCCACGCGGGCATTGCGGTTATTGGGAAAGACCAGCGGCCCACGTCCCGTGAGCACATGGGCCGCGCGCAGTACCGCTACTGCCTCACTGCTCAAGGGCACGAGGTGCTCGAACCCGGCATCGTGCTTCAGATCCAGCATCAGCTTCATCCGCGCTGGCGGCACCCGCCACAGCGCATCGGGTGCTGGCCCGTCATCCTGCCAGTCGACACCCTCGATCTCTTGCCAGGGCAGCGCGCGGATCATCCCTGGCCGCTGGGCGGTGAGCGCCAGGAACCGCGAAGCAAGCTTGGTCAGCGGCGAGGCTGGCTCGGCTTCGGTCTTGCGGATCATGTCGTGCAGCGCCTCAATCGACAGCAGCGCCGGGCGCTTGCGGCTGCGTGGCACGGGCTTCAGCGCCCTGGTCACCACCGCCGCCGGATCGCGCGATCCCGCGCCTTCGGCAATGGCATGGACGAAGACCGCCGAGATCCGCTGGCGCACCCGGTGGGCGGTCTCGATCGCCCCGCGCTTCTCGATCTTGCGCAGCACTGAAAGCACCAATGGCTCGTCGATCTCGGTGACCGGCAGCTTGCCGAGCCAAGGGAAGACCTCCTTCTCGAGGCTGCCGATCACATCGCTGGCATGGATCTGTGTCCAGCGAGGCTCCTGAAGGGCGAACCACCCCCGCGCCAGCGCCTCGAAGGTGTTGGCCGAAGCGACCGCGCGTTCCACCCGCGCCTTGACGGCCTCGATCCCCGGATCGCGGCCCTCGCGCAGCAGCTTCCGCGCATCGGCCTTGCGGTCCCGCGCTTCGCGCAGGCCCAGATCGGGGTAGGCGCCCAGCACCAGACGGCGTTCCTTGCCCGCAAAGCGATACTTCATCCGCCAGCTGCGATGGCCCTTTGCGGTGACATAAAGGTACAGCCCCTCGGAATCGGCGAGCTTGTAGTCCCGCTCCCTGGCCTTGGCGTTCTTCACTTGCATCTCGGTCAGCATCGATGCCCCCGAATCTCCGGATCGCTGCCCCCAGCCGTGCCCCCGGATGATGGTGGAAGCAGGTGGAAGTCATGAAACAAACAGGGAACAACAATGGCCGCAAATCGACGGAAATGCAAGACAAATAGGCGCTTACGGGATGCATGCGGAACGCAAGCTGGCGGTGGAAGAGGAGCCTGAAGGCGAACTCTCGCCCGGCCATCACCGTTCGCCTGGATAGCATCCACCCGGACCACGCGCATTGCGTTTGTCACTTCCGCAATTCTCCGCTAAATTCTCAATCGAATCTCCTTGGGAAGGCTTGCTGCCCCGTGAGTAGCGACATCTTGACGATCCGAGAGGTCTCCAACTACCTCAAGATCAACGAAAAGACGGCTTACCGTCTTGCGTCGGAAGGGAAGTTGCCGGGGTTCAAGGTCGGGGGCGCTTGGCGCTTCCGAAGGGACGAGATTGAAAAGCTTACCAAGGGTGCCGCCTCCGACGATGAGAGATCGGGCCCGACTTAAGGGTTAGGTCGCGTACTCTTGCGACGCTGAGGTGCAGGCAGCAATTTTAAGGGGGAAATATGCCACGCATATTTGACAACATCGAAGCAGGCTTGCTGCCGGCATTGCGGCAAACCCTCGAGGTGTCGGAGCGCGGCGATTTCTGTGTCGGCTACTTCAATCTGCGCGGTTGGAAGTCCATCGATGATTTGATCACCGCTTGGCCAGGCGGTGATGGTGGGCAGTGCCGGCTACTGGTGGGGATGCAGCGTCTCCCACAGGACGAGTTGAGAATTGTCCTCGGGACCGGCAAGGAGGACCAGCCTCTCGACAACCAGACAGCAATTCGCCTCAAGAGAAAACTCGCTGAAGAATTTCGCGTTCAGTTGACGCTGGGTATGCCAAACAACGCCGACGAGGCCGGGTTGCGGCGGTTGGCGGAACAACTGAAATCAAAGCAGGTCACAGTTCGGCTGCACCTAAGGCACCCGCTCCACGCAAAGCTCTACCTTCTCTTTCGGCCAGACCCGAACAACCCGATCACCGGGTTTCTCGGCAGTAGCAACCTCACGCTTTCCGGTCTTTCCAAGCAAGGCGAGTTGAACGTCGATGTGCTCGATCACGATGCCACGACAAAGCTCGCGAAGTGGTTCGATGACCGTTGGTCCGACCGCTGGTGCATCGACATTACCGATGAATTGATCGAGGTCATCGAAGAGAGCTGGGCGCGAGAGGCACCGCTCGACCCCTATATGATCTACGTGAAGATGGCCTACCATCTGGCTCAGGAGGCAAGAGCCGGCCTCAACGAGTTCCGAATCCCACCGGAATTTGGAAAGCGGCTATTTGCCTATCAAGAGGCCGCCGTAAAGATCGCGGCCCATCACCTCAACAAGCGTGGCGGCGTTCTGATCGGTGATGTGGTCGGCCTCGGCAAAACGCTAATGGCGACTGCATTGGCGAAAATCTTCCAGGATGATCATTTCACAGAGACATTGATCATCTGCCCGAAGAATCTCGTGAAGATGTGGGAGGACTACGTTTCCGAGTACCGGTTAATCGCCAAGGTTCTATCGGTGACGCGCGTCACCACCGAACTTCCAGAGCTCCGCCGCTACCGTGTCGTGCTCATCGACGAAAGCCACAACCTGCGGAACCGTGAAGGCCGTCGATATCGGGCAATACAAGAGTATCTGACAGAGAACGAAAGTCGCTGCATTCTTCTTTCGGCTACTCCGTACAACAAGACTTACGACGACCTATCAAGCCAATTGCGGCTCTTCGTTCCGGAAGATCGCGATATCGGGGTCAGGCCGGAACGTTTGCTACAAGATATCGGCGAAACAGAATTCATACGGCGACATCAGTGCCCAGTGCGGTCGCTCGCAGCCTTTGAAAAAAGCAGCTACGCGGATGACTGGCGTGAGTTGATGCGCCTGTACATGGTTCGGCGGACACGCACTTTCATCCAGGACAACTACGCCCAGA
>JAGWXN010000132.1 GCA_018969885.1 Betaproteobacteria bacterium
CATTCCACTGCGGGCGGATATGGTCGACCGAGATCCGATTGATGGCATCCGCATCGGTCGTGTAGAACCGCGGCGAAATGAGGGACTCGGTCATTGCCTTGCGGGTGGATTCGCTGATCTCGTCGGGGCGACGTCCTGGCCTTTGCTCGGTACTCATCACGGGATCTCCGGAAAATGAACTTATCGGATGTTGAGATAGGACTGAAACACCGCTGCGTTGGCGGGTCCGAATACAGTGAGGTCCACCGTGCGGCCGGTGACCGGATCCAACAGGCGGAGGCTGCCGGCTGATTCAGCCCGCAGTTCAAACGGATCAGCGGGCGTGCCGCCCTGGCGAAGTCTCGCCTGTGCAAGGCCGCGCAGCACCCCACGGGCAAATCCAGCCTCGCCCACAATCGGTTCGAGCGATTCGCGGGTGCGAGCGTCGATCACTTCCACGCTGCCGTCTCGCGCGTCGCGAAAGAGCAGTTGCCTGGAATCAAGCACCGCCACCACCGGCGGCGCCTCAGGCGCGTGCGCTTTCTGATACTGATGCCAGGCAGTGAACGCGAGGCTCCCCAACATGGCGAGTCCAACCAGGGTAAGTGGCCAGCCTTCGACCCGTGGGCGTGCAGTCAGCGAAGGCATAGCCGCTTGTCCATTGCCAGGGCGCGAAAGCGCGTGCCGAGTCAACCCGCCTTCGGGTGGGCGCGCGCCGAGCGAGTCGTCAGACGGTCTGTGCATGACCTATTTGCACGCTTTGCGGCACGCTTTGTGGAACGCCCTGTACCAACTCCTGTGCCCCCGCGTTCGACGCTTCACCGACCTGCACCCGTTCACCAGGCGGCTGAGCGGCCAGCCAGGCGTCGGTCAGCAGCGCGGCTGGTTCGTCAACCGCGGCCAGCGCCCGCAGCATGGGCTGGGGGTGCGATAACCGCCAGGGCCTGGCATGCGGCCACAAGTGCGCATAGGCGATCTTGTCATCGGGTAAAAGCTCGAGCACCAGATCGCCCGAGCCATCAGCGCGCCGCCGGACCTGCGCGCAGGCAATCCGACGGAACGGCACATTGAAGGTGAGGCTCAGCACAATTCCGATCCGCATCACCACGCGCCGGTTAGTGATGGTGTAAACAGTGGTTCGAGCGGTGAGATCGGCAAGAAGCCACAGCAGACCCAGCCCAATTGCAAAACACGCCGCAGCCCAACTGGTGGATGCCAGGGCCTGCGCGACCGAACCGGTGTCATGTTGAACCAGCGCGAACCGAAGACCCAGCAGCAATACGAAATACACCGCCACCGCGCGCAGGTGGAACACATCGAGCGCGATTCGGCGCCGCTGGGGCGACCCCTGCCACAGCATACGCTCACCGCTGGGCAGCGCCTCGGGCAGCCCGTGCTGCGGCTCGATTTCGTGCTCGTGCCCGAGGCTGTGACGGTGTGCGCTCATAGGATCGGATCACGACGGCCAGGGGTTGCGAAGAGCGTGCCTGCGCCGTAGTAAGCCATCACCTTTTCTTCTTCGAATAGCGTGATGCGATCGGGCCGGCGAAGTCCGGGTACGCCCTCAAGCTGCTCACCACGAATCGCGCGTACGATGACCTTACGGCCATGGACCCGATCGGAGATCACACGGCAAAATGTGATGGGCAACATGACACGGCGCCCCGCTGCGGTTTGCACCTCGAGGTAACGGATCATGTGCTCGGAGCGGTCCACCCAGATCTCGACCACCGTGCCGCCCGTCTCGTCATCAACGCCGATCACCGGCATGCCGCGCGGATCCGCATCGCCCTCGACCAGGGAAAAGCCGGTCGCTGCCGCAAGGGGCACGATCTTGAGATCGCCATCCACCGTGAGATCGGGCTCATCGGTTCGGCGCGTGAAGGCACCGGGTCCTATGCCGCTTGTCATGGGGTCGCCCGTAGGCTCATAAGGCATCCCGGTGACTGGCGCTGCGCGCTCACCCTGTACGCGCGGCTCGTCGAAATCGCGCTCGTGGGGCGATGGGAAGTCGCCATGAAACCGTGTGCGATACATCTTCACACGTGGCATCGGCAAAATGCCAGGCTCGCGTTTGATCGACCCGTCGCGCCGATCGCTTTCAAGCGGGAACCCCTCACGCTTGCTTTCATACAGCAGATAAAACACCAACGCTGCAAAAAACACCCAGAACACGTAGAGCACCATCTGCGCTACGTCGACATATTGGGTAATGGCACCTCTTCCCATGGTCATCTCCTCAAAAGGCATCCGTTCAGCCCGGAAACTCAGCCAGTCCGAAATTGCGGCGATCGCCGCCCTGCGCGCGCAGATCGCGTACCAGCGGCCCGATCGCCGCCAGCGTCGCGAACAGCAGCACCAGTTCAAGGTGGTAGACGGCGCTATAGCCGACTCCCGAGTAATTCAGCACGGGCCCCAGGCCCCCGGAGAGCGCAAGGCCGCTCACCAGGTCGCGCAGCCACCCGCCCGCGGCGACGGCAAGCCCAGCTGCGCTGGCCTGCGCCGCCCCCCACGCACCCAGCGCAAGGCCATTCATGCCGTTCGATTCGAGATTCATGGCGGCGGTAAGCGTGCCGACCGAAAAAAGTCCACCGCCGAAACCAATCAACACCGTCCCCGCCCGGAAGAGCGAGGGCGCTTCCAGCGGTTCGGCAAAAATCACGAGTGAGAACGCGAACACACCCGCGACCGCTCCCCAGGCAGCCAGTCGGTGCGGGTTCATGCCTTGCCGGAGCCGCGCTGCAGCCAAAGCAAAAGCAGCCAGTGCACCCACCGACATGAACGCGGTCAACATGCTGGTGGCCGATACCGACAGACCCAGCACCTCACCGCCATAAGGCTCGAGGATGATGTCCTGCATGGTGAACGCAGCCGTTCCCAGGAAGAGCGCCACCAGGAAGCGTCTTTGCCCAGGCTGGGCGGCGAAGTCGCGCCAGCTGTCGCGGAAGGCGGGCCGAGCAATCCCGGGATGTGTTTTTGAGGGGTTGCGGGCCTCCTGCTTCCAGAGGGCCACCAGATTGAGTACGAACGCCACAAAGGCCGCACCCTGGACCACCTTGATCAGCGTGATTTTGCTGAAATCGGCGAGTAGCAGGCTGAACATCAGGCCGCTCACCACCATGCCCACCAGCAACATGGTGTACATCATGGCAACCACCCTCGGCCGATTTTCCTCGGCGGCCAAATCGGTCGCGAGCGCGAGCCCTGCCGTCTGGACCGTCTGGATGCCCGCGCCCACCATCAGGAAGGCCAGCGCAGCCGACACGGGGCCGATCCACTGCGGCCAGTGGGTATCGCCCGACAACAGGATGAGCGCAAAAGGCATGATGGCGAGCCCGCCAAACTGCAGCATGGTGCCGGCCCAGATGTACGGCACTCGCCGCCACCCCAACACCGAACGATGCACATCTGAACGGAACCCTACCAACGCCCGGAACGGCGCGAACACGAGCGGCAGCGCAACCATGGTGGACACCAGCCATGCCGCTACGCCCAGCTCAACGATCAGCACGCGATTGAGGGTACCCACCAGAAGCGCGGTGGCCATGCCCACCGACACCTGAAATAGGGCGAGCCGCAGGAGGCGCGACATCGGCAGATCAGGCGTGGCCAGATCAGCAAACGGGAGCCAGCGCGGGTCGATGCGTGACCAGCGTCGGGGTGAAAGCAGATCAAGCAGCATCATCGCCGGATGAGTTCCTGCGCCTGCGAGGTGTAAAAGCCGCGGGCCACGCGCTCGGTACGGGCCAGACGCCAACCCAGCGGGCCCAGCGCCTCGGCGAGCATCCGGTGCATCCGCTCCGGCGCAACCGGCACGATGGCGGGCGAGCGATCACCACGAGGGAAGAGCCTTCCTGCCATCATCATCATGCGAAGCGGCAGGCTACCCGGTGCAAAGGTGAAGACGATTGAGCGCCGCACTCTGGGCGCAACCGCCACGAGCGCCGCCACCGCCTGCTCGGGCGCGTAGTGAATGAGCGAGTCCATCGCCACCAGGTGATCAAAGTCGCCGAGCGCCGCATCGAGCATGTCACCCGCGAGAAGACTCACCGACCCGGGCGACAAATCATCCGGCAGGCGCTCCCGCGCCAGATCAACCAACGTGGGCGACAGGTCGATGCCCGTTACCGAAGCACCCAAGCGTGCGCAGTCCACGGCCAGGAGCCCGGTGCCGCAACCGGCATCCAGCAACGTGCGCGCGGCCAGCGGGAAACCGGAAGGTGGCTGGGCCGGATCGGGGCGGGACACCCAGTCAACCAGCAGTCGACGCATGTGCTCACGGCCCGCGCGCACGGTTGCGCGCACGCCGCTCACCGGGGCGTCGGAAGTGAGACGCGCCCAGGCCTCAGCAGCGGTGCGGTCGAAATACGCCTCAATCTGACCACGGCGCTCGATATAGCTGGTTTGTCCCATCAATCAAACCCCAGCAGATCAAAAATCTCGCGGTCCTTGAGCGAAGCCGGTGCACTCCCTGGCGTGCCGGCCCACAGGCTCGCGGCAAGCCGCAGGTATTCCTGCTGAACCGCATCAAGTTCCGGTGAAGAATCCATCTCGAACAGCGTGGATTTCTTCAGGCGGCTGCGGCGAATCACATCGAGGTCTGGGAAGTGGGCGAGACGGTTCAGACCCACACGATCGGCAAAGCGGTCAATCTGATCGGTCTGCGCGCTTCGATTGGCGATCACACCCCCCAGTCGCACGCGGTAGTTTTTCGCCTTCGCGCTGATCGCCTGAACGATCCGGTTCATGGCAAAGATCGAATCAAAATCATTGGCCGCCACAATGAGCGCCCGCTCGGCATGCTGGAGCGGCGCTGCAAATCCGCCGCACACCACATCGCCCAGCACATCGAAGATCACCACATCGGTTTCATCGAGCAGGTGGTGCTCCTTCAGGAGCTTTACCGTCTGGCCCACTACGTAGCCGCCGCAGCCGGTGCCGGCAGGCGGCCCGCCCGCCTCGACGCACATCACACCGTTGTAGCCCTCGTAGACGAAGTCTTCTACGCGCAGCTCCTCAGGGTGGAAATCGACGGTTTCCAGCACGTCGATCACGGTGGGCACCAGCCGCTTGGTGAGCGTGAAGGTGGAGTCGTGCTTGGGGTCGCAGCCAATCTGCAGCACGCGCTTACCCAATTTGGAAAATGCCACCGACAGGTTCGACGAGGTGGTGCTCTTACCGATACCACCCTTGCCATACACGGCAAAGACCTTGGCATTGCCAATCTTCATGGACGGGTCGAGTTGAACCTGAAGGCTTCCCTCGCCGTCAGGCGGCACAGGTCGGCTGCGCCGTATTTCGGTGACGGGAACGGTTGCGACATTCATGGTGCTGCTCCTGTTGCTACGCCTTCAATTCGGTCTTCGAATTCTTCGCCCGCCCGACGCAGTGCCTCAAGGAGTTCGGCATCGGGGGTCCAGTACTGACGTTCAGAGGCTTCGAGCAGGCGGTTGGCCACTTTGGCTGACGCTGCGGGGTTGAGTTGCGCAAGCCGGTCGCGCATCGCCGGGTCGAGCATGAACGTGCGGGTGAGCTGCTGATACACCCAGGGCTGGACCTGACCCGTGGTGGCCGACCAGCCCATGGTGTTGGTGAGATGCGCCTCGATCTGCCGCACACCTTCATAGCCGTGAGCCAGCATGCCTTCGTACCACTTGGGGTTGAGCACGCGGGTACGGGTTTCGAGCGCCACCTGCTCGGAGAGCGTGCGTACACGCCCGGCGCCGGTGGTCTGGTCGCCGATGTAGACGGGAAGCTCGGCTGACGGGGTACCTGGGGTAGGTGAAGAGCCCGCCTTTGACCTCTGGGACTGCGCCCGCCGCACCGCGCGAGTCACCCCGCCCAGCGTGTCGAAGTAGGTATCGACGGTGGTGACCCCCACCTCGATGGAATCAAGGTTCTGATAGGCAAGACCCACGTCCTGCAGCACCGACTGAAGGAGCGCCGGCTGCTGTAGCGGCTTGCCGGCGCGGCCATAGGCAAAGCCCTTGCGGCGGGTGTAGGCCTCGGCGAGTTCGTCTTCGTCCTGCCACGCGCCCTGCTCGATCATTTGATTGACGTGCGCACCGTAGGCGCCATCGGCGTTGCCGAACACCCGAAGCGAAGCGGTCTCGAGATCGCATCCATGCTCGGCCATGTAGGCGAGCGCATGGCGGCGAACGAAATTGAGTTCGGGCGGTTCGTCGGCCGAGGCCGCGAGAAACGTGGCTTCCGCCAGCATACGAATTTGTAGCGGCAAGAGATCGCGGAAGATGCCCGAGAGCGTGACCACCACATCGATTCGCGGCCGGCCCAGTTCAGCCAGCGGCGTGAGGGTGGCACCCGCCAGGCGTCCGAAAGAATCAAAGCGTGGCGCGGCGCCCAGAAGCGCCAGCACCTGACCGATGGGTCCGCCCTCAGTCTTGAGATTGTCGGTTCCCCACAGCACCATGGCCACCGTTTCGGGTAGGCCATGCCCCTCTTCAGCATGCCGGGCAAGCAGGCGCTCGACCTGACGCGCACCATCGATCACCGCAAAACGACTGGGCATCCGAAACGGATCAAAACCATGGAGATTCCGGCCCGTAGGCATGGTTTCGGGAGTACGCAGCACATCCCCGCCAGGCGCGGGCCGAATGAACCGGCCTTCGAGCGCGCGGAGCAACGATTCGATTTCATGATTGGTCTGCATCTGCGCGTTGGCGCGTGCGAGCACCGCAGCCAGTGCCTGCGCGGCCTCGCCTGGCCCCAGCGCAGACCGGGCGCGCTCCGCGGCCTGCGATTCGGTGGCTGCGTCGATCAACGCATCGACGGCAGCAAGCACACGCTCATGCGCCACCGGCTCGCCACTCATCGGCTGATGCGCCTGCGCCATCGCCACCAGAATGTCGCGTCGCGCCTCGCGAGAAAACGGCTCGCCAAACACATGCAGACCGCAAGGAATGAGTGTGCGCTCCATCTCCTCGAGCGACCTGAGCAAGGCCAGCACCGCGCGGTCGTATTCGGCGAGCGTGACGCGCTGCCCGGCCATCACGGCAGACCGCTTGAGAAGGGCAGTGTCGAGTTCAACCGCCAGCGCCTGCTCCTCAATGAGTTCGATGAGGCCCGCATGCTCGGACTCGGCAGCCGGTACCGACTGCGGCGACTCGATCGGTGTGGCGCGCCAGCGGTCAATGGATTGACGCAGTTCGCGCAGCCCCGCGTAGAGCCCCGCCTCTGCAACAGGCGGTGTCATGTAGCTCACTAGCGTGGCGGCCGAGCGCCGTTTGGCGATCGTGCCCTCGGACGGGTTGTTGCTTGCGTAAAGGTAGAAATTCGGGAGGTCGGCAATCAGGCGATCAGGCCAGCACGCCCCCGATGCCCCCACCTGCTTGCCCGGCATGAATTCAAGCGCGCCATGGGTGCCGAAGTGCACCAGGGCATCGGCCCTGAACTGTTCACGCAGCCAGCGATAGAAGGCGCAGAAAGCGTGTGTGGGCGCTAGACCTTTTTCAAACAGGAGCCGCATCGGATCGCCTTCGTAACCAAACCCCGGCTGCACTGCGATCACAACCTCACCCAGGTCCAGGCCCAGCACGAACAGTTCGCGGCCGTTGGTCAGAACGCGCCCAGGGGCCGGCCCCCAGCATTTTTCAATATCACTTAGCCAGCGCTCCTGGCGCACATGATCGGCCACTGGCACGGTCGCAAGGACATTGGCATCGGTACCGTGCCGCGAGGCATTGCCGCCGAGGAGCGCAGTACGCAGCGCCTCGGGTGATTCAGGCAGGGTCAGCCGATAGCCCGCCTTCTGCATGGCAGCGAGCGTGCCATGCACTGATTCGAAGACCGACAGGTGCGCGGCACTCCCCACGGCGCCGCCGTTGGGTGGGAAGTTGAACAGCACCATCGCCACGCGACGATCGGTTGCGGGCTTCCTCCGCAGCGCGACCAGCCGCGCCACCCGCGCAGCCAGCATGTCAGCGCGCTCCGGGCACGACACCATGTCCTGGCTGCTGCGAAGATCATCGAAGCGGCAACTGCGGTCGCAGCCGGCGCACACCGCGCCGGGTGCGCCGGGTCGTCCCCCGAACACAATCGGAGAGGTGGCACCATCGAGCTCAGGAATGGCCACCATGATGGTGGATTCCACCGGCAGCAGACCTCGGTCGGATCCTCCCCAGTCGGCAAGCGTCTGAAATTCAACCGGATGCGCCGCCAGGTAGGGCACATCGAGATCAGCGAGCATGGCCTCGGCGGCCTGGGAATCGTTGTAGGCCGGCCCACCGACCAGCGAGAACCCGGTGAGCGACACAATCGCATCAACCGCCGGCTGGCCGTTACGGCGAAAGAAGGTGTTGACCGCGGGTCGCGAATCGAGTCCGGTTGCAAAGGCAGGAATGACCGCGAGCCCCCGTGCCTCGAGCGCGTTGATCACGCCATCGTAGTGCGCAGCATTACCCGCCAGAAGATAGGAGCGAAGCATCAGCACGCCCACCGTGCCGCGCGGTGCGGGATCGGGCGCGCGCGGCAGCCGACGCGCGTCATCACTGATGCGTCCCGACATGCGCGGATGATAGACACCGACCTCGGGATATTCCACCGGATCGGCCGCCTCGATACGGCCTCGCATCCCTTCACGCGGCCCGCTCGCATAGCGATTGATGAGGCTCGCCGCGAGCCCCTCCATGTTGTCCTCAGACCCGCCGAGCCAGTACTGCAGACAGATGAAATAGGCGCGCAGATCCTGAGCAGTGCCAGGGATGAAGCGCAGGATGCGGGGCAGGCGCCTGAGCATCTTCATCTGCTTTTCGCCGGAGTCGGCCCCACCCTGCCCGGGCTTGGCGCTACCGCGCAGGCGCTTGATGAACGCAAGCGCCCCGCTTGCAGGCTTAGACATGTCGAGCCGGCCCAACCGCGTCAGACGAACCACTTCAGGGGCCGACATGGCGCAGACCATTGCGTCCACCTCGGTACGACGCTTCTGCAGCAGGTCGATGATGGGCAGGAAATGCTCTTCCATGAAGAGCATGGTGACCACCAGCATGTCGGC